>NZ_JALAAI010000027.1:0-35393 GCF_052785085.1 Candidatus Electrothrix sp. | reverse complement strand
GCATGTCGGTATCAATTTCTTTGCTGTTTTCATGGAAAGCCTTTTGCTTGGTTAAAAATGTACTTCTTACCATAAAAGCAAATTATTGTAAATATATATATTGATTGTGTGAGTTTTGCGGTATTGCCTTTTTTCCTTGAAAAGGGAAAATGTGGTCTATGGCTTCACGGATTCAGGTGATAGAAATAAAGAGTCCACCCCACCAGGGGGGTCACGGCTTTCTCATAAAAAATTTGCGCTTTTCAGCATAGATACCAAACTATCCGGGCAGTCAACGAATTTATCTATCACTGCCTGAAAGTTTTTCGTTTTGGTCTTGCGAATCAACCCCATTGCCAGACCTCGCAGTCTTCCCATAATTTGAGCCTGGTTTCCGTACTTCGTTTTCACATTGTCCTCATTAAAAGTTTTATCACGAATATGGTTGTCAGCTTCCACACCCCAATGACCGCGAATAGCCCCCGCTGTTTCATCAACCGTCTGTTGTGTACAATTTCGATCAATTGCAATATTACTGACATAATAAGATGTTTCAACAGTCGTTTTCCTGGTGGCAATCTCAAATGTTTCACGCTTCACAACTGTTAATGATTTCATGCCACTATCACACCAACGTTTATCAAGGTTTAACGACTCCATCGAAAAAAGTCTGGAATGCCGGATAGTCATGCGACCGTTTGCTTTATCATGATCAATATTTTCGGCGAGTAATTCACCCGCAGTCTCTAAGGTACGGCATTTATCTAAAAGAATCGGTTGGTTCTCTTTTGCCTGGATCAGATAACACCCTCCGGCTTGATGAATCTGAGAGGTTGTTAAAGGGTTGAGGTGATGCGCATCCAAGGTGACCTTTTGCCGTTCAAGCCCCGAGCTTTTCAGCAGATTCCGCACCACGGGAATTTCACTGGACTTATTTCCTGTTTGTCGGGCCTGCGCTATAACTTTTCTGCTGTCATGAGTCACACTGAGAACAACTGACTGTTTATCACCTCCTTTTATCGTCCCCCTGAAAGCTTTACCATCAATTGCCACCCATTCTTTGTTTTCATCACGTTCTATATATACGCCAAAATGCTCTTCAATCAGATCATTCAACGTGTCCCAGTCCAACTGATTCAGAAAACGCGGCAGGTGAGCACGCAAAATGATATCAGCATTTTCATATCCGGTCACTTCCCGCAACCAGTTGATTCGGTGCTCTATAAATCTGTGAATTCCTGACAAGGATGAACGACCGACCAGAGTAGCCGAAACAAATCCGGCGATTATCACAGCCGGAATCAGCTCTTTTTTTTACCCCGATTGTCACGATGATCCGGCATCATGCTCAAGGCTTCCACGAAATTTACAATCTGCTTATTTTTACACGACAGTTCATTATTCATAGTTATTCTCCTTATGTGAAATTAAAATGAGTGCCTAATAATCTCCATATTACCTTGAACTGTCAATGCTTTTTTTTATGAGAAAGCCGTGACCAGGGGGGTAAGCCCAGAGGGCATTTGTCTACTTTGCTCCCGCTTTCAGAACACGTACACTGACAAAATTAGCATCAGGAAACTGTGCTTATCTTCAACCGTTGCCGTACAGGACATTGTGCATGCAAACAGAGCTTCACGCACCGTGCATAACCAAGGCGTCCTGCGAACATATAGCACGGGATACACTCAAGATTGATCGGTTAATAAAAATGCGCTTTCCATCATGACCGGCACCATTACGAAAGCATGGCTGTTCAACTGGCAGAGCCGTTGAACTCTGACCACCCCCAGAGGGGGTGGTTTACTATAACGAAATAATAAAGGACAGACCGTCATTCAGCCTGCCCTCCTTTAAAAAAAATTTGATCCTCAGAAAAGCCCGCAGTCTTCAGCAATGCATTTAACAACCTCTTTTCCTGAGAGCATTACCAATTCAAAACCGCCCCCAGGGTTAGTCCAGGCACCTGCAAGATAAAGCCCCGGTATAGGCGTCCTGTTGCCAAGCCGAGTTAATCCCGAGTTTTCCTCCGTTTGATCGTATCCATATATTGCGCCCTGATTATTATAGGTAAAGCGGACATTGGTCAACGGCGTGGAGGCATCCAATTTAGTAGCCCTGTCGGAAAGACCCGGCAGTACTCGCTCATCAGCCAGTTTGATCAGGGTTTCGGCAATACGATCTTTCTCAGCGCTATAATCGTCGAATGTCACATTTCCCCTGACTGTTTCGCTACCGCCATACTCATTTCTATAGACTGCTTCGAATTTTTCCCACGGCGTATAACCGGTAAGCATGGTAAGCGTGATTGAGGCACAGCCTTCCGGTGAAACAGTATCGACTTTATCGTATGCGACGATAGCAAAACCTGATTTTTCAGGATCGCATTGCATACTCCCCTTATACGAGTGTTTGTAATCGGGATATACCAGCGTATTTGACCCGAGATTCTGATAGCGCTCAAAAAAATCATCGTCTTCGCGCAGATCTACCTTCAGCCAAAGGTTGAAATGGCTCGTACTCGGTTGATATGAAGATATCATGTCAAGATAATCATTATACTCTGGAGGCATGGCCGCTGATTCAGGAAGGAGCCGCATCGTCTGAGGCACAGCCGCATTACTTACCACAGCGTTAGCATAATATGCCTCTCCCTGCTTTGTTTTCACACCAACGGCTCTTCCGTTCTCAAGAAGGATTTCCGTCACCTCGGTATTCAGCAACACATCTCCTCCAGGATACGGCGTACCATCGGGGTATGCTCCTCCCTGTGGGTATATAATTGCTTGAGCTAATGCATTGCTCAAGCTCTGAGAAGTTCCTTTGATATAGTAGTTCCCATAGACGTGATAAAATCCTGTGTACATGAGATAGAGCCAAGCAGGTATTTCTGAAGGCGGGAGTCCATAATACGGCCAAGACTGACCAAGAATAGCCTGTAGCTGCGAATTCTTGATCTTGTATTCCTTAAAAAGATCCGTCAGTGTTTTTGTTTCTGTTTTTGTTTTTTTCTTCTTTTCCTCCCACAGCATGCTCGCCCATGTAGGATAGGCAAGAGGAAACTGGGAAATATCATCAGGAAGCCCCCCGATATCAGGGTCGGGGTTGTAAAATTTTGCTATGTCGACAAGCAGGCCACCCCAGCACTGCATGTATCCTGTAATTCCCTTTGCCTCATCAGGAAACATGGATACCAGCATCTCTCCAAGCCCTGTCAAAGTTTCCTCGGGAGCAGCCCCTTTCAGAGGCTGCGGTATATTCAGTGGAAAATCGGGGTAAACAGAACTCCAACTGTATTCGTGGGGGACGAGCCTTGCTGATTTTATTTCTTCTGGCGGCTTCCCTAATAGCTCAGTCAATAACGCCATACCCAGCGGATTGCCCGTTAGGCCGTGCAAAGATGCTTCACATAGAAACGGGCTTTCAATTCCCGAACCATAGCGTTCAAACGAAGTGGCATACCCTCCGACCTTATCACGTTGGTCAATCACCAGAGGTTTACCCCCTTTTTGTGCAAGCAATGCAGCACAGGACAAGCCCCCCAGCCCGGCACCGATAATAATAGCATCATACCCCTCATTTGCATGCGCTCTTTTATCTAAGCCGGGAAACTGCCAGTTCACGAGTGCTGCTGCTGAGGCCATTGCCGATATTCGTAGAAAATCTCTGCGTGAAATCATCTGGTACCTCTTTACGTTTTTGTATTTCTATTGTTTCGACGAAAAAACCATAATGCACTCCTGGCAGAACAAAACGCTACCAGGAGTAAGGACAGCAGATTTTCAGAGGAGTCATCATAGCAATCGTCAACATGCCTTTGATAAAAGAATCAAAATTCTAATTAATATATATCATAATCAAATAATAAACACAAGGATTATCCCGGTGATAAGAAAAAATAAATCCGATTTCGCTGTTGTCTTCAACTGCCCGTCATCGCTTGTTGTAATATTTTGAAAATGCAGTTACGGTGCATGTAAAGGATAACGAATCAGCAGAATGCCTTGAACTATAATACTATAAAAATAGAGCAAAATGAATGCATTTGAGATATGGCTTGGACAGGTTGTTATCAGATACAGATGGCAGCTGATTCTGCTTACCTTGTTACTTGCAGGCGCAGCCGGAGCCGGTATTCGTTTTCTCGAATTTACCAGTAACAGCAGAATCTTTTTTTCTCAAGAAAATCCTCAGCTGCAGGCCTTAAACGCCTTGGAACAAACGTATACCAAATTTGAAAACGTTTTTTTTACTGTTGCGCCTAAGTCCGGGAATGTTTTTACACAAGATGTTCTGACTGCCCTGCAGGAACTCACTGAAGAGGCATGGAAAATCCCCTATTCAAGCCGGGTTGATTCTCTTACCAATTACCAACATACCAGAGTAGAAGCAGACGACCTGACGGTTGAAAATCTCGTATATGACGCTGAACAACTGAGCCTTGAACAGATAGGAGAAATACGAAACATTGCACTCCACGATCCCCTGCTGGTCGGACGGCTCATCTCCGAATCAGGGCATGTTACCGGTGTCAATGTCAATATTGTTAAACCGGAAAAATCCGGCAAGGAGTCAGATGAGATAGCAGCAGCCAGTTATGCCTTGAGAGATAAAATACTGAAAAAGTATCCCTCTCTGGATGTTTACGTTACTGGTGTTGTCATGATTGATACCGCCTTTGAAAAAGCAGCCAAGGAGGATATACGCCTGTTGGTTCCGATTATGTGCTGCGTTCTACTACTGATTCTGAGCTACAGCCTGCGCTCCGTTTCCGGCATGATCCTGACATTCCTTGTTATCCTCTTGTCAGGGCTTACTGGTATGGGACTGGCCGGGTGGCTGGGCATACAGATGAATCCTGCCTCTTCCAACGGCCCCACAATTATTCTCACTCTGGCAGTTGCGGATTCAGTCCATATCCTGGTAGCCGTGTTCCAGCAGATGCGCCTCGGTCTTGACCGGCACAGAGCGATTCAGAAATCTCTGCAGATCAACTTTCAGTCTGTCATGGTCACCAGCCTGACCACAGCTGTGGGCTTTCTGAGCATGAATTTCTCTGATGCCCCACCCTTCCGTGATCTTGGTAATATTGTGGCCATGGGCGTTATCGCTGCTTTTTTGTACTCTGTTTTTTTTCTGCCGGCTGCTATGGCGGTTCTTCCGATCAAGGTGGCAGGGCAGCCGGATACTCGTTTTTCTCCACTGTTTGAGCGGCTCGCCGAATTTGTCATTGCCAGACGCACTGCAATCTGTTGGTGCATGCCCATACTCATGCTTACGACAGCTGCAGGAATACCCCGCATTGAACTGGATGATGATTTTGTCAAGTATTTCAGCACACGTTTTGATTATCGTCGAGCCACGGATTTTACATCCGAGCATCTGACCGGCATGTATATGATTGACTGGGATCTTGATTCCGGCCAGGAGGGAGGAGTAAATGATCCACAATATCAGCGCAGGGTAGATGCCTTTGCTCACTGGCTCCGACAGCAAAAGCATGTCTGCCATGTCTATACCTTCACGGACATTATCAAGCAGATCAACCAAAATATGCACAACAGCGACGAGTCCTTTTACAGACTCCCGGAGAATCGCGGTCTATCGGCACAATACCTACTGCTCTATGAGATGAATCTTCCCTTTGGGCTGGATCTGAATGACCGGATCAATATAAAGAAATCTTCCAGCAGAATGACAGTCTCCCTGGTCGGAGCCAGCACCAAAGAGATGCGGGAACTGGAACTTGCAGGCCGGCAGTGGCTCAGGGAAAACGGTCTGCCCTCCATGTACACCCACGGTTCCGGTGTAACTATGATGTTTTCTCATCTTTCTGAGCGAAATATCAAATCTATGCTCTCCGCCTCTGTGCTCGCCCTTGCCCTGATCTCTCTCATTTTGGTGTTTGTTTTGCGCAGCCTTAAGCTCGGTCTTATCAGTCTGCTGCCCAATCTTGCTCCTGCCTTTATGGGATTCGGCGTTTGGGGATATGCTGTAGGGCAGGTCGGTTTGGCAGTTTCCGTGCTCATGGCTATGACTATGGGCATCGTGGTGGACGACACTGTACATTTTCTGGCAAAATACCAGCGGGGCAGAATTGAGCACGGTATGTCACCCGAAGATGCGATACGCTTTGCCTTCAGAGCGGTTGCCTCACCCATGTGGATTTCCACAGTTACGCTTGTGGGCGGTTTTTCCGTGCTTGCCTGTTCAGGTTTTCAAATTAATTCACATATGGGTGGCATGACCGCAATCACCATCAGCTTTGCCCTGCTGCTTGATTTCTTCTTTCTGCCGGTACTGCTCATGAAGCTTGACCGTAGATAAAATCTTCGCACCTTTACATGAAATTCTGTAGGGGCAATCTCCTGTGATTGCCCGTTATGATTCAGGGCAGGCACATGGGCCTGCCTTTACAGACCCTGAACCGAAAACGGAGATCTATTTTTCTGAACAATGCCTTATTGCAATAAAGATAAAGGAGGAAACTATGAAACTTTTTACAGTCCTGACCGCTGCCCTGTTCAGCGCAGTTGTGCTGCAGATATCTGCGGGTCGTGCAGAAACTCCAGAAGAAAAAGGGCTGGCTATTGCCGTGGAAGCTGAACGTCGGGACCAGGGGTTTGGTGACCAGGTCACTGATATGGTCATGATATTGCGCAACAGGAACGGCCAGGAGAGCAAACGTGAAATAACCAACAAAATCCTTGAAGTCAAAAATGACGGTGATAAAAACCTGTCCATCTTTCATACCCCGCATGATGTCCGAGGAACCGCTTTTCTTACCTTTTCTCATAAGAGCGGCGATGACGACCAGTGGCTCTACCTCCCTGCTCTGAAACGGGTAAAACGAATTAACTCCCGGAACAAGTCCGGTTCTTTTATGGGAAGTGAATTCTCCTATGAGGATATTTCCAGCCAGGAGATTGAGAAATATACCTATAAATATTTACGTGATGAAATACTGGACGGTCGTGAATGCACTGTGGTGAAATATTATCCTGTTGATCAGGAAAATTCAGGCTATAGCCGTCAGGTTGTCTGGAGAGACAAGAAAGAGTACCGAATCTGGAAAGTAGAATACTATGACCGGAAAAACAGTCATCTGAAAACCCTGACTCTGGCAGACTATCAGCAGTATCTGGGCAGATACTGGCGGGCCAAGAAACTGCATATGGTCAATCACCAAAACGGCAAGTCAACGGATCTGCTCTACAAAAATTACCGGTTTCAGACCGGGTTGAAAGAGAGAGATTTTAATAAGAACAGATTACAGCGGGCAAGATGATTCTGAAAAAAAACAAAAACAGGATAATTGGAATGCTCCTGATATTGGGAGCGGTTCTGGTCTCTCCCTTTTCAGGTACTGCTTTTGAACTGAACGGCAGCATTGCTTTGGAAGGGCAGTATTTTCTCGAAGAACCGGGCTTCCTGAACCAGGAAGAGCATACAGCCTCTGTAGCAGCAAAGGCGGAATTTTACCACAGCTTCAGCACAGGGGTAAGCCTTGTTTTCAAGCCTTTTGTCCGGCTTGACAGCAATGCGGACGAACGGAGTCACTGGGATATCCGGGAGGCAAATTTCCTGTATCCGATTGAAGGGGCAGATTTACAGGTTGGTATAGGCAAAGTTTTCTGGGGTGCGGCTGAATTTGTCCATCTTGTAGATATTATTAATCAGACTGATCTGGTTGAAGGCATTGACGAGGAAGAGAAGCTTGGACAGCCCATGCTGCGTCTTTCTCTGTTCCAGGACTGGGGCCTTGTGGATCTCTTTCTCCTGCCTTGGTTTCGTGAACGAAACTTTCCCGGAGAAAAAGACCGGCTGCGTACCCCGTTTGTTATTGATACGGATCAGACGCTGTATGAAAGCAGTTCCGAAGAACAGCATGTGGATCTTGCGCTTCGCTACAGCAGTACCTTTGGAGATGCCGATATAGGATTGTATCAGTTTATCGGAACCTCCAGAGAACCGACTTTGATCATGAATGGTCAGCCGGATCGTCCTGTCCTGCTGCCCTATTATGAACAGATCAGGCAGACCGGACTGGATCTACAGATGACTGCAGGCAGCTGGCTGCTCAAAGGAGAGGTTCTGTACCGTTCCGGCCAGGGCCGCAATTTTGCTGCTGCTGTTGCAGGCTTTGAGTACACCTTTTTCAGTATGTATGAAACCAGTATGGATCTCGGACTTATCGGGGAATACGTCTTTGATGACCGGGAAAGCAGGCTGGCTCTTTCTTCATTTAATAACGATATCATGGTCGGGTTCCGTCTTGCGCTGAACGATGCTGCAGGAACTGAACTGCTGGGCGGGGTGATCAAGGATCTGGAGCTGTCAACATGTATCTTCTCTTTGGAAGCAGGCCGCCGGATAAGCGAACGCATAAAACTGAACGCCGAGGCCCTGCTTATCTCTGCAGCAGATGAACAGGATCCTGCATACTGGATCGAAAAGGACAGTTATATTCTGCTCGAACTGGTATATTTTTTCTAACTATTTGTAAAAGATAAAAATGTCTTCACAACCAATTGCAATTATCGGCCTGGCCTGTCATTATCCCGGAGCAAAAGATCTCTGTTCATTCTGGGAAAATATCCTCACAAAAAGGCGGCAATTCCGTCCTCTTCCTGATGATCGTCTGCCCAGAGCAGTATATTACGATCCTGATCCTGCTGCTCCTGACAAAACCTATTGCAGCAAGGCAGGTCTGATAGAGGATTTTTTCTTTGATCTTGTCAAATATCGTGTCCCCAAATCCTCTTTTGACTCGACAGATACGGTACATTGGCTGGCATTGCAGATTGCCCTTGCCGCTCTGAAGGACGCAGGCTTCACCAAGGAATCTGTGCCCAGGGAACGCACCGGAGTCATCCTCGGCAATACGCTGACCGGTGAGCACACGCGTTCAGAGGGGCTGCGCCTCAGATGGCCCTTTGTCAGCCGTGTCCTGCAGGCTGCGGCGCAGGCGGAAAGGCTTTCTCCTGCCCAGACCGCTGATCTGCTCAATACCTCGGAAGCGTATTATAAATCCGTGTTTGCTCCTATAACTGAGGATACCCTGGCCGGTGCCTTGTCCAATACCATTGCAGGAAGGATCTGTAACTCCCTTGATCTGCACGGCGGCGGCTATACTGTAGACGGGGCCTGTTCCTCTTCGGTCATTGCAGCAGCTACAGCAGCAAACGCTCTGAGCAGTGGCGACCTTAACCTAGCCTTTGCAGGCGGAGTAGATATCAGTCTGGATACCCTGGAACTGGTGGGGTTTGCCAAGACAGCTGCCCTGACAAGGAGCGATATGCGGGTTTATGACCGCAGGGCTGACGGTTTCCTCCCAGGTGAAGGATGCGGCTTTGTCGTGATGCAGCGGCTCAGTGATGCTGTTGCTGAGGGCAGGTATGTCTATGCTGTTCTGCACGGCTGGGGTATTTCCTCTGACGGCAAAGGCAGCCTGACCGCCCCGAATGCCGAAGGACAGGCCAAGGCCTTGCGCCGCGCTTACGAGCGGGCAGGCTGGAAAAATCCCCCGGACTTTATTGAAGGACACGGTACAGGCACAGCAGTCGGCGATACGGCTGAACTGGAGGCTGCTGCCACGGTCTTGCAGGAGATGAACAGTGGATTTCGGCAATGCGGTATCACCTCGTTAAAGTCTATTATCGGGCATACCAAGGCTGCATCAGGAATCGGCGCACTGATCAAGGCGGTCATTGCTGTAAACCGGCGGGTGATCCCACCCACAGCCAACTGTTCTGAACCGCATCCTGCTTTTACTGACAAGGCGGCAGCCCTGTATCCGGTACTGAACGGAGAGATATTGCCGGAACAGAGCAGACTGCGGGCCGGTGTTTCCGGAATGGGCTTTGGCGGGATCAACTGCCATCTTGCGCTTGAGTCCGGTGATGCTCCCTCTCCTGAACTGAGACCTGCGCTTGAGGAACAGAAGCTCCTGGCTGCGCATCAGCACACGGAAATCTTTCTTTTCAGCGCACCGACGAACTCTGAACTCCTGGCTGTGGTACAGGAAGCCAGGAATCTCGGTCAAGATATCTGCGAAGGAGAACTGACTGATCTTGCTGCGCATATTATGGACAGACATCCACTGAACTATCCTGTTCGGGCAGCAGTGCTTGCAGACTCGCCTGAATCACTGCTCGAAAACCTTGCACAGCTTGAGGCCATGCTCTGCGATGTTCCGCCTGAACTGCAGCAAACGCACATTGATACCCTGCAGGGAATCTGTATCGGCAATGCAGTGCAACAGCACAGGGTCGGTTTTCTTTTCCCAGGCCAAGGATCGCAGCAGCTCAACATGTCGCAGCAGCTTGTGCTCCGCCATGACTGGGGGCAAGAGCTTGTCAACACCCTTGAAACGGCACTTGAACGGCAGGGAGAGAAGCTCAGCAAGTATATCTTTAAACCTGTAGAAAGTACCGCCGATGCCTTGGTGCTGCAGCATTGGCAGAAAGAACTCAAGCAGACCGAAATCGCTCAACCGGCCATCTGCCTGGCATCCCTGCTCTGGCTGGAAAAGCTTGCCCGACTCGGCATCAGGCCTGATGCTGTGGGCGGACACAGTCTGGGCGAACTGACCGCATTTCACGCTGCAGGTGCTTATTCAGGAGAAGAGCTGATCAGATTTGCCGCATTGCGCGGACAGGTCATGGCTCCAGCTCCAAACGCAGCAGGAACTATGGCCAGCCTTGCCTGTTCAGCAGTAGCAGCTCAGGCCATCCTGGACAAAACAGAAGGCTACGCAGTTTTGGCGAATCTGAATAGTCCCAGACAAACGGTTATCTCCGGTGCAAAGGACAGTATTGAGCAAGCCTGTATGTTTGCCCATAAGCAGGGAATAACAACCCGTAAGCTGCCCGTGGCCACAGCCTTTCATTCAGAATTTGTTGCTTCTGCTGCCGATCAGCTTGCAAAGACACGGGTTCTTCCTGAAACGCTGGAAACTGTAACAGCCACACTGTTTACCGGCATCCGAGGAGAGGAGGTCAGGCCAGGCCTTGACCTTATCCGGCATTTCTCCGATCAGATTATATCGCCGGTTGATTTTATCACTCTGCTACAGGGTATGCGGACAAAATGCGATCTGATACTGGAAGTCGGACCCGGCCGGGTGCTGAGCGGACTCGCCAATACAACAATCAAGCCTGATGATCCACCTGTCTGTTTTCCAGTGGAGAGCAGGCCCGGACAGGACAGGGATCTGAATCTGTTTCTGGCTGTATATTTTGTCCATGGAGGTACGGTCAACCGGGAGGCCCTGTATGCAGACCGCCTGGTTCGCCCCTTCAGGCCGGTAAGCGAACGGAGCTTTCTGAGCAACCCTTGTGAACGGCATTTTCCTGTGCAACCCATGCAGCCTGCAGCTCCTCCTGAATGCCTGCCTGAACAGACAAATCAGACAGAACTTCTGCTTGCGGAGTCTGCAGGCATTTCTCCTGAAATCCTGTCTGCGTATCTGAGAGAACGAGGCCGGTTCATCGGCCAGGTTATCAAGGCGGATCTTGACAGCAGAGCCGAGCAGGATCACATCGTTCCCGCACCTTTTTCTGATATTTCTGACAGTCCTTCCCCCTCCTCTCCTGCGCTTAAGCCCGGTAAGGCTTTGTTGACAGATGCTGCAACAGAAAAAATATCTGCAGCTGACCTGCTCCTTGACCTGATTGAACAACGAACCGGTTTTCCACAGGATAGTTTATCCTTGGAATTCCGTTTGCTGGATGACCTCAATCTTGATTCCATCAAGGCATCTGAACTGATTGCAGAGGCTGCATCAAAATCAGGGGTTGCTGCAACAGACCTTAATGTTGCGGAATATGCTAATGCCAAGGTATCAGAAATCGTAGAAGCTCTTGAGACAGAGCAAACCAAAGGCAATTCAGACCATGAATCTGCTCCAACGGCCTTTTATCCATCATGGGTTCGTGATTTTTCAATTGTCTATTCCTCCGAACCCTTTCTGGAGGTGGAAGACGGAGATTGGCGGGATGAACAAATTCTGGTTCTCTCTGAACCAAAAGAAATGGATCTTGCTCAGAAAATCGCACATTTTTTTTCAACTTCAGCAGCAACCGTTGAATGTGCCCTGTTTGAAGTGGTGCGAAATGACCTTGTTTCCTTTTTAAATAGATTCACAATTGTTATTGCTCTGTTGCCGCAACAACCAACAAACCAACAAACTGAGAGCAAACAGCTTCCCGAACACGTTGCCAGGCTGCACACCGTCTTTGCAAACTCCTTCTACACCGCAGATCATCAGAATAATACACTTGCGGTGGTTCAGTTCGGCGGCGGCTTTTTCGGCAATGAGCCTGTTGTCGCCAATATTGAACAATGTTCTGCTGTTGCCCTGTCGGCAAGCATACATCTTGAACAACCTGCTCTCAAAGTGCGGGTTCTTGATTGTTCCCCGGATATATCGTCGGATTCTTTATCCGCTGTGATAGCTCAGGAACTCTCCACCCCGGAAACATATACTGCTGTCGGCTATGACGCTGACCTGATTCGTCGGACACCAAGGCCTGTGCTGCGCAATAAAGCAGAGTACCGACCCAGAAAAATAATATGGTCACAAAAAGATGTTGTATTAGTTACCGGAGGCGCAAAAGGAATTACAGCTGAATGCGCTTTGGAATTTACCCGTACCAAGCAGGTAAAAATGGCCTTGACCGGCAGTTCTCCTGTGCCGAACAATAATGAAGAGAATAATCCCATTTCCGAGACCTTACAACGGTACGATAAGGCCGGACTGTCAGCCTGTTATTATCAATGTGACATCACCGATGCCGAGTCTGTCAACAAGCTGGTTCAGGAGGTCAATAAACGTCAGGGGGCAATTACAGGCATCATTCACGGCAGTGCTCTGAACAGACCTGAAACACTGGCCAAGGTGTCGGTACAGCAGGCTCTGGTTGAAGTATCACCAAAGCTGAAAGGGGCAATCAATCTTTGGAATGCCCTTCAGGATGCCCCACCGAAAATCTTTATCGCATTTTCCTCCCTTATCGGTTTTTCTGGGATGATGCGGAACGGTTGGTATGGTTTTTCCAATGAAGCATTAAATCTTATACTGCAACAGTATGGAAAAAAATTTCAGGAAACTTCTGTACTCAGCATTGCCTTCAGTGTCTGGGATGAAGTGGGGATGGGAGTCAGGATGGGAAGTACCGGATGGCTGGCCCGGAAAGGCATAGATGCAATCCCCGTGAAAGAGGGTGTGGCTCATTTTATGCGTTTTCTCGACCATGATCCTGGAGAACAACAGATTATTGTCACGGCACGAACCGCCGGACTGGACACATTTATCCCCGCCTCTGTTGTTCCTCTATCAAAAGGATTACGCTTTCTGGAGAAGATCACAACCTATTATCCCGATATTGAGGTCTCTTCCCGAGTATATTTAACCCTTGAGCGGGATCCATATATTAAGGATCATGTCTGGCGTGGTACCTATCTCTTTCCTCTGGTATTTGGTCTGGAAGCAATGGCCCAGGTCGTGCGGGCTGTAACCGGCAGAGAGGATTTTAATGGGGTATGTATTCAAAATATTGAACTCGAACGACCGATCACAGTCTCTGAGAATACTCCGACTGAAATTGAAATTCATGCTGAAACAGTGGAGCGGGACAACATAGAGGCTCCTCAGCATGTTCATGTGCAGATTCGAACAGAGCATAGCGGTTTTAAGGTGGATCATTTTTCAGCAACCTTTGTACTGAACAAAGATTCTACTCTTCTTCACGAAGAAATTCCAAAGCAGCGCTTTCCGCTTGAAGTATCACCGCATCCAGATTTGTACCACAAAGATATGCTGTTTCAAGGGCCGCTGTTTCAACGCATCCGACAGGTTTATTATCTTTCTTCTGAAACGTGCCTGGTCAAAGCGGCTCTACATCCCGATAAAACTGCACTACAGGATTGGACTTGGCATCTGGGATCTCCTTTTCTCCGGGATGCCTTGTTGCAGGCAGGGCAATTGTTGATTCCTCAAGAACTATCCCTCCCAAAACGAATCAACAGCATTGAACGTTTTACGGTGGATAGCACCAACAAAGAACTGCTATGGGTCAGGGCTGATATTGAGGAACGGACGGACAAATATATATTTGGAACCGTAATTCTTTTTAATGAAAAGGGCCAGGTGGTTGAACGGATCAAAGGCTATCTTGCCAAATTCATAGAACACCGGGATGATCTTCCAACTATTGATGAGCTGGTCAATCCTGGTCAGCGTGACACTCAAATTATCCGAAAAGTGATCAGACAGAAAGCGTTACTGGTTAATTTTACAGCCCCGGAAATCAGTTCAGGCTATATTCCACATATCCGGCAGCTCAACAAAGAAAAAAGACATGAACAGGAAACGCCCCTACTGCAACAGGCAGCTACCCGTCTGCTGGATGCTCCTGATGCTGTTTGCAATATTGCATGGTCAGCGTCTGGAAAACCATACATTAAATCCCCCAATGATACTGGAATCAATATTTCGCTGACTCATAATGGCGGAACAGTAGTTTGCACAGCCGGTCAGGGTCCGCAGGGATGTGACCTGGAAACCGTATCAAGCCGCGGCAAAGAGGACTGGATTGCTGTCCTTGGAAAAAAATACTTACCTCTCCTCAATCGGTTAACTGAAACCGGGCCGGACTCATTACATAGGGCCGGAACCAGAATCTGGACAGCCTCAGAAGCACTATTCAAGGCATCGGGACAGCGTCCTGAATTCATGGTTGAAAAAATAATAGGTGATACAATCTTGTTTCAATGTAATAAGGGCATCCCTTTTCCCTTATATATTCTTACGCTTCCTGTGCAGTTAACCCTGAATAAAGAAAGAGTCTTTGCTGTTGTTGCACCGGCAGGCAATGAACAGGAAGAGAAGACTGATGAAGCATTACAGGCAGCACTTAAGAACTCATCCGATGAATTTACTACCTCTTTTATTGGCAGTAAAGGAGCAGGAGGCAAGGTCTATTTCACCAATATCCCGGTTTGGATGGGTAAATTGAGAGAACTGGCATTACAACCAATATCTGAGCCGCTGATACAGGATATGAGTTCCCGTAAATGGGGGCTGGTGACCAACATGTCTTGTTTCAGAGTTGAACAATACCTGAACAGCTATGATACCGTTATTGGAGAAATTCGTCTGATGGATGATACGGATTTGACAAACTCCGTTATTTCACTTGGTTTAAATTGGTCAAAAAAGCAGGAGGACGGCAGCTTAGAGAGGGTGGTTACCGCTAAACTCTCAACGACCTGGGTAAGCATTGAAGGGTATGGTATTGTTAAAAAAGCCAAATTACCCGAATACTTTCGTGAATATCTTTCTGGTCTTCCGACCATTATTATAAACAGTTCACAATGGCTGGCTGAAAACAGGCTCATAACCTCAGATTTGACTCCGGTTTTCGCATCAGATAGTGTCAATCAAAAAAAATATTTTCTTGATCAGCAGGTGTTCCTGACATCACTTGAAGACTCAAACTTAGTCGGAAATATCTACTTTTCAACGTATTACAGCTGGCAGGCCAGAGTTCGCGATCATTATCTGTTTGCACAACTTCCTGAGATCTTTCAACAGGGGGATGTGGGGGAGTTCACTTGTGTACATGCTGAAGTAAATCATCTGCAGGAAGCAATGCCTTTTGAAACCATTGAAGTATCAATGTATCTGAACGATTTGTTTGAAGAGGGGTTCACCCTCTATTTTGAATACTATAGTGTGCCCGAGCGAGGTGGTAGAAAGAAAAAATTGGCACATGGACTCCATACAGCAATCTGGACATTAACCTCTGTCGATAAGACGGTCATCAGACCTCTAAAGATGCCGGAAAAAATCTTGAAAAACTTATCTGGAATGACAAGATAATTTATAACAGGAGTTCAGGAGTAAGAAGGCACTCATCGAATCAAAGAGTACTCTCAACCGTAGCAAAGGTGGAGCAACCATCAGCAAGGTTTTCAACTTCAACGCGAAACCAACTAATTGCAAAAGTGTCTTTCAGGGTATCGCCCAATTGTCCGCATAAAGACTCAACAGAGGCAGCCTCCACCCCCGACCTGATGGCCTGCTGCACCCTGCTGATCAGATCTTCCAGCCAGATGAATTCATTAAAGCGAACAGAGACCTGGGCATAGCCCCAGCGGCCCAATGATTTGGGCAGGGTAATAGGCACATTCAACTCCATAACTAAATCATCACATTCCTGAAGCGAACCATGCATGCGGCATTCATAGCGTTCCATCCCGGAAGCGTCTGGGTCCAAGGCTGATCGCTCAAGAAAATAGGGGAAACGTACTTCCAAGTGGGCTGCCTCAGCATCAAGCTGGTGCTTCATTTCCTGAAGAATCAGGTGAAACTTTTGGAGGTCAAATTTGCCATGAAATCTGTTGAGAATTTCGACAAAACGACTCATATGCGTTCCTTTAAAGCGGTGGGGCAGATTCACATACATATCCACAGTGGCTACTGTATGTTGCAATTTTTTTTGCCGGTCCAGTACCGTGATGGGGTAGGAAACAGTTTTTACGCCGACCTTACGAATACTTATTCGACGATCATCCTGAAGGTTCTGGATATCTTTCATGATAGAGACACTGCCCACAGGTAGCCGGAAAAAGAGCATGCGCAAAGGAAGCAAACGCTCTTTTCAATAAAAGGCTGCGCTGAGTGGAAAAGCTTAGTCAAGATACTTATGAACAGCAGCTTTCAGCTCATCAGTATTGGCAGATTTAACAATGTACTCGTCTGAGGCCCAAGCACCCAGGTCTTCTTTATACTCTGGATAAGCAGAGCTGAGGATTACTGGAAGATCTGCGTTGATATCCTTCATTTGACGGAGTACCTCAATGCCATTCATGCCTGGCATATTAATATCAAGAATCACCAGATCTGGTGGAGACTGCTTAAAAACTTCTAAGGCCTGGTCACCATTATGAGCAACCTCAACTGCAAAGCCTTCTTCTTCGATTTCCTCGCTGTACAATAAGAGGATGCTTTCCTCGTCATCAACAAGCAACACCTTTTTCTTTGCCATGATATTCTTCTCCTACAGGTCTACCTGGCCTAAATATTGACACGCATCCTCAGGGGCCATAGGGTTGATATAAAACCCTGTCCCCCATTCAAAGCCAGCGATATTTGTCAGTTTAGGAACAATCTCAAAATGCCAATGATAATAATCAAGCTCGCCCGATCTTAAAGGTTGGGTGTGGAGAACAAAATTATAGGGAATTCCTGGAATACAGGCATCAAGGCGCCGCAATGTCTCAGAAAAGATACGGGTTAAATCAGCCAACGAAGCCTCATCCTGTTGAACATAGGATGAGTTATGTTTTTTCGGCAAAATCCACATCTCAAAGGGGGTCCGGGGTGCAAAGGGTGCCAAGGTCACAAAGTGTTCATTCTCGCAGACCAAACGAGTATTCTGCTGAATTTCCTGCCGAATAATATCGCAAAAAATACAACGGTCTTTATACTCGAAGTAGGATTTACTCCCTTCAAGTTCAGCAGCTAACATCCGGGGCATAACAGGCAGGGCCACCAATTGGGAATGAGTATGCTCAAGAGAGGCACCAGCAGCTCTGCCATTATTCTTAAACACCATCACATAGACAAAGCGCTCATCATAGGAGAGATCCCGAATGCGTTCCTGAAATGCCCTAAACGTGAGCATCATCTGCTCATAAGGAAGAAAAGCAAACTGATCAGTATGATGAGGACTTTCAATTACCACCTCATGGGCACCAATCCCATTCATGCGGTCATATAATCCTTCACCCTGCTTCTCAAGCTCGCCTTCAATGACCAAGGCAGGATATTTATTAGGCACAACCCGAAGTTTCCAGCCTGATGAATTTGCAGGCTGATACGGATCACGGCCATAGACCAACACCTCGCTCGGCGTGGTCTTCTCGTTTTCTGGACAGAGAGGACAAAACCCTCCTCCAATCACCGGTGTATCAACAACAAAATCTGTTGGTCGCTTGCTGCGTTCCCTGGCAATAATTATCCAGCGTCCAAGAATAGGATCCTTACGTAATTCAGGCATTTATCTCCCCAGGTTTTTTTCCCGTCGCTCCTGTTCAAGCTTGCAGTCAATACAAAAGGTAGCAACTGGTCGGGCCTGCAACCGCTTAATACCTATAGGCTCTTCGCAATCTGCACAAATACCATAGGTTCCCTTATCAATCCGACCAATAGCCAGCTCTATTTTATCCAGAAGTTTACGTTCTCTGCTACGTAAGCGTAATTCAAACTCACGGTCCGATTCAATAGTGGCCCGATCATTAGGATCTGGAATATTTCCGTGATGGCTGGTCATATCTGTGAGCGTCTGTTCAACGTCAGAGATAATTTCCCCTTTCATTCCCTCAAGCTGCTCTCTGAATTGCTGCAGTTGTTCTTTTTCCATGATGTACTCCTCCCCCGGTCACCGACCCTGTCGGTTATAATCACCGCTTTTACCACCACTTTTTTTCTTCAGACGAATATCAGAAATCTCCATACCCTTATCCACAGCCTTACACATATCGTAGATGGTCAACGCTGTGACAGAAACCGCTGTTAATGCTTCCATTTCCACACCGGTTCGTCCAATAATGCCAACAGTGGCCTCAATCTTAACAGCATTCTCGTCATCATCAAAGGTAAAGGCTATATCTGCTCTGGTAATCGCCAAAGGATGACAAAGAGGTATCAGAGCATCAACCTTTTTGGCCGCCATGATACCGGCTATTCTGGCAACACCAAGGACATCGCCTTTTTTCATTGTCCCTGCCTGTACCATTGCATATGCAGTGGACGTCATCCTGATACGCCCTTCAGCCACAGCGATCCGTTCGGTCTCATCCTTAAGACCGACATTCACCATACAGGCATTTCCTGCATCATCAAAATGGGTCAGCTCCTGTGCCTGGCTCATTCTATATCACATCATGGGAATTGAACAGGTGAAAATCAAGCCTTATCCTTTTCCTTTCCTTTAAAATGTCCGTGCAATATCTTGGAGAAAAAACCTTCTTCCTCTTGCTCACAGTGTTCATCAAACTCGCAAAGCAACTCTTTCTGTTTTTTTGTCAAACTGGTAGGTGTCTGGACCTGGACTTCTACAATCATGTCCCCTGATCGCCCACCGCGCAGCCCAACAACACCTTCGCCGCGCAGAGTAAGGCGTTCGCCTGACTGAGTACCTGCTTTAATTTTCAGCTTGGCATCCCCGTTGATAGTTGGCACATCAACTTCGCACCCCAAGGCCGCCTTGACCATAGAAACCGGATAACGAAGAAAAATCGTCCGGGCATCACGGATAAAATACTCGTGATCCTGCACATGAATAATCACGTAGAGATCGCCAGCCTGCCCGCCCCGGCGACCGCCTTCTCCTTCTCCTGTCAAGCGCATTCTGGCTCCGGTATCAACGCCTGCCGGAATCTTAAGCATGACCTTTTTCTTTTTATTCACCAAACCCTCGCCATTACAATCAGTACAAGGGTCAACCACTATCTGACCAGCACCCCGACATTGCGGACAGGTAGAACTCACCTGAAAAAAACCCTGGGAACGGATAACCTGTCCCCGGCCCTGGCAGCTCGGACAGGTTTGTGGCTGGTGTCCCGGACGTGCTCCTGAGCCTTCACAGGTCCAGCAGGTCTCAGGTTTGGTGATCTCAACCTCTTTTTCAACCCCATGTACGGCATCCATAAAAGAGATTTTCAGGTCATACCGCAGGTCATTCCCCTGAACAGGCCCGTTAGGATCCCGCTGTCGTGAACGACCTCCGCCAAAACCAAACATATCCCCAAACATCTCGTTGATATGGGAAAAGATATCACTGGCATTGCCTGGCCCGGAATAGCCGGTGTTTTTCAGACCCTCATGACCATAGGTATCATACACCTGCCGTTTTTGGGCGTCGCTGAGCACCTCATAGGCTTCAGCAGCTTCTTTAAATCGACTTTCCGCCTCTTTATCATCCGGGTTACGATCAGGATGATATTTCATGGCAAGTTTACGATAGGCTTTTTTTATCGTCTCACCGTCTGCATCCCGTGATACATACAGGATTTCATAATAATCTCTGCTCATGACTGGCTCTACTATCCGAAATTATACCTGCTCAACTTCATTATTTTTCTCAGCATCTCCGGACTGTTCTTTTGCTTCATCAGCCCGACGCTGTGCTGGTAGGTCTTTAATATTATCAAATGTAACATACCCATTGGCAATCTCACGCAGGGTCATCACCACTTCTTTATTCTTTCCTTCCAACAGGAAGGGTTCACCTCTTCGATGCTGTCGAATACGCTCTACAGCAAGATGCACAAGGGCAAAGCGGTTATCATCACCAACCTGGGAAAGACAGTCTTCCACTGTAATACGAGCCATACTCCTTTCTCCTGAACAGAAAGAACCTGACGAAACATCTTCTATCAGGCACTTTTTCCTTTAATTTATACAAAAGTATCGGGCAGTTCTTTAAAGATGCCCAATCAACTTTCATGTTTTATTGTCCCTCTCCAAAGGGAGGGATGATCGTTCACTTATTTCTCAAAGGGATTGCGTAATAACAAGGTCTCTGCCCGATCCGGTCCCACAGAAACAATCATTGGCGCAACGCCGGACATATTTTCAATCCGATCGACATAATCTTTGGCCTGTTGCGGCAGGTCATCATAATCCCGCACTGCGGAGATGTCTTCACTCCAGCCCGGCATTTCATCATAAACTGGTTGTGCCAAGGCTGTTTGACGAATATTACCAGGCATACAGTCATAACGTTTGCCTTCAACGTCATAATGGGTACCGATCTTTAAGGTCGATTGGCCTGAAAGGACATCTAACTTGGTGATCGCCAAGCCTGTCAAACCATTTAACCGCACAGCGTCATTGGCAACAACCATGTCCAGCCAGCCACAACGACGGCGGCGTCCTGTTGTTGCACCAAACTCACCACCTTTTTTCTGGAGTGCATCACCCACAGTGTCACCTTCTGGCAGTTCAGACGGAAAAGGCCCTTCACCCACCCGTGTGGTGTATGCCTTAAGAATACCAATCACCTCATCAATATGAGCAGGTCCAAAACCTGACCCAATGCAGGCATTACCAGCAACAGTATTGGAGGAAGTCACAAAGGGATAGGTGCCATGATCAATATCCAGCTGGGTTCCCTGAGCACCTTCAAAGAGAATATTTCTTTCCGCCTTCCGGGCCTTATCCAGAACCACAGAAACATTATTGACAAAGGGAGCCAACTTCTCAGCATAGGCCTCAAACTGCGCCTGAATCTTTTCAAACGAGGCAGGTTCTGCATTATACTGTTTCGTCAGGTAGAAATTTTTTTCTTCTATATTATTCCTCAGCTTTTCCAGAAACTGCTTTCCATCAAGCAGATCACCAGCCTTAATGCCTACGCGTCCGACCTTATCCATATAACATGGACCGATACCGCGTCCGGTGGTTCCTATCTTTTTCCCTTTGGACAAAGCAGCCTCTCGCGCCTGATCCAGCATCTGATGATAGGGCATGATGAGATGGGCATTTTCACTGAGCATCAGCCGTTCCGGGGTTACCGGCAAGCCTTGACTGCTCAGCTCTTCCATTTCAGAAAGCAGCACACCAGGATCAACAATCACCCCGTTGCCGATCATGCACACCTTATCCTCATAAAGGATTCCAGATGGAATAATATGAAATACGTATTTTTTCCCTTCAACTACCAGGGTATGCCCGGCATTATTTCCGCCCTGAAATCGTACTATATAATCTGCATGATTTGTCAGCAGATCAACAATCTTTCCTTTTCCTTCGTCACCCCATTGGGTTCCAACCACCACGACACTGGCCACGGTCAACTCCTCATCGCTATTCTGATAACACAAGAAAAAGGCCTGCACCTTTTCACAATGAAAAACAGCAGACCGCAAACAGGTTTGCTACTATAGCCGAGAGAAAAAGAAAAGTCAAACAGGGTACGTTTTTTTTGAAAAGCCCGATTATCCCTGGAGAGCATAGTCCGGTTCCGCTCTGACCAGCCTGAACCTGAATCGGGTATACCAATCAAGTATTGAGTAAGGGGAGGGCTTACTTTAAGGTCTTTTGTACAGCCTGGTACACCTGATCCACGGTGTAGTAATCGCTTTTATACACCTCCTTTCCTGCTGAATCCACGACAACCAGTAAAGGAATAGTCAGGCTCCCCACTTCTTTAAGCTTTGCTTTGCCCTCTGGATTATTGCCTGTAATATCGACCTTCATGGGAAGCACACGTTCATCATCCAATAAATCAATAATCTTGGAATTTTCGAGAACTCCCTGTTCCAAAACCTTGCAGTTCAGACACCACTCTGCTGTAAATACCATAACAACGGTTTTCTTTTCTTTCTGAGCGAGTTCAAGACGTTCGGCGGTGTAATACGTCCAGTCAATAGGGCCGGTATGGGGTAAACGACAGGACCCGAGTACAGAGAGCAGCATTACAACCGCTCCAAGAGCAGTAAAAAAGTATTTCACCTTGTTCTGAGAAGCAATCTGCACAGTGCGCCAAACTGTCCAGCCCCCTGCACAAAAGGTAAAGAACATAACCGGCCACCAGTATAATTTCCCTGGAGGATCTGCTGGAGAGGAGAGGAGAACCTCCAACCCAATCCCGACAAAATAGGCTGCAGCAGCAAGCATGAGCAGTCCCATCACTTGCTTAACCAAGATACTGGCCGGGCCGGTTTTTGGCATTTTACTAACTAGGTCTGGCGAGATAGAGAGCAGGAAGTAAGGTAAGGCCATCCCTATACCTATGGCAGCAAAAACAGCTAAAGTAGAAGCCGGAGGCTGGGTAGATGCCCATGCTGCGGCAGCCCCCATAAAAGGTGCAGTACATGGGGTAGACAGGACAGCTGCAAGAATTCCCAGGCCGAATGAGCCTTTCAGGGTATCCTGTTCAGGATGGATCATATAGACAAAGGCTGGAAGTTGCAGCGAGAAAAAATCAAACATACCACCAGCCATCACAGCAATAATTAGTCCCACCGAGATAGTGAACACAGGGTATTGAAACAACTGATTTGTTGCACTGAAACCACTCACCAGGGCAATCAAGGCACCCAGGCCAAGCCAGAACATCAGAACACCCAGTGACATAAACACACCAAGCAAAATGCACTGTCGCCGATTCTTTGCAGCATAGGAGAGGCTGATAATTTTTATAGGAATCAGCGGAAGAACGCAGGGAGTAAAATTAAGGAGCATACCGCCAAAGGCAGCTACGATCAGTAATAAAATCACTCCACCTAACGAAGAGCTATCCACTGAAAACTTCCAATCAAACAGGTTAAAAGCGATCTCTTCAGATACTTCTGGAACAAGTCCGGGTTCATATTGTTTAAAAAGCTCTTGGTTGATCCTTTCCGTTACCGTATTGGGAGCAACAATAGGCAGACTCGTCTCAATTTTCTCCTTTACTGGCAGTAAACAGTATTCTTCAGAGCAAGGCTGATAGTGAACTTGCAGACTCAACTCTGCTAACCTGCCACCAGACAAGGATTCTTCCAGGCGAACAGGCAGGTAAATCACTGTTTCGTCCTGAAAAGACATTACTTTCCCTGTAAGATAGGGTACTGTAAGGGGTACAGCTTGCGGATAAAGAGGCGCTTCTATCTTGAGTCCTTTATCAGCTCCGGTTACAACAACCTTGGTTGGAAAAAGCTTTAAATCTTCCACCGAAAGAATCTGCCGCTCATCTGCATTAATATGAAAACCCTCATTGACCTGGATAACAACAGCCAGGAGGGCCTGATCGCCTGGATGGGCTGCGGTAACAGACCAAGCAACTCTGACATTGACGGCTTTTTCTGCCGAAGAGCCACCTAGGAGATTTGCGTGGCAATCCTGACCCGATACAAATAACAGCAGGGCAAGGAGTAATGAAGAGAATATGTTTTTATTATCCAGCATGATTGTAGAATATATACTGTTCTTGAGTTCCAACAGGAGTTCAGTTTCCTGTGAAAAATAATACTATACGACAAGGAAAACAAGTAATACTGACTTGCTGCAACCTGCAAATAGAGGCCACATGAATATCTCCTGATATAGAAAAAACCTTTGTGGCAAGTCTTACTGTATGTATACAGGAAAAACAAGGGTAAAACGCCGATCAAAGACAGAAAGAAAGCCTGTGATGCGTGAAGGTTTCTCAAAAAATGAACAAAATAATTAGACGAATATCTCCAAAAGCAGTACAAATAAAAAACGTACAAACAGCGCCCAAGATAATGCCATGATGGTATGATTGATTCTTCCCCATCAGCCAAGGAACGATAATGGCTATCACACTCAGACAATTTCAAATATTCATTGCTGTCGCAGAAACCAAACAGGTTACCAGAGCGAGTAAAAAACTTTTTCTTACTCAGTCTGCGGTCAGTATGGCCCTGGCTGAACTGGAAAATCAACTGGACGGCCCGCTCTTTGATCGCCACGGTCGGAGCCTCCTGCTCAATGACAGGGGACGTTACCTGCTTCCCATGGCAAAAAACATCACCAATCAGGTTCGTAATGTCGAAGCCTTACTCAGTGAACAAAACGATGTCATTGCCGGATCCTTAGAAATCATTGCCAGCTCAACCATTGGTAATTACGTCCTGCCCTATCCCATTGCCCTTTTTATGCGCATGCATCCTGAGGCCCACATCAATATGATGGTGGCCAATACCAAGCAGGCTGAACGACTTGTGGCACAAGGGGTTATGGACCTTGGCTTTGTTGAAGGCGGTATTACCGACGAAGGGGTTCGCATGACCCTTTGGTTTGAAGACGAGCTACGGATTATTATCAGCAGCTCCCATCCTCTTGCTGACCAGGAAATCTTTACCCTGCCCGATGATCTGGCTAAAACCGCTTGGGTTCTCCGGGAAGACGGTTCCGGCACAGCAGAAATTTTTAAAAATAAATTGGGAGAACATGCAGCCTTACTTAATGTTGTCAGCAGGATCGGCCACACTGAAGCCATCAAAAAAGCCGTGGAAGCTGGCGTGGGTGCAGCCTGTTTGTCAGAACTGACCATTTGCCGGGAAGAAGAGCATGGCTGGCTCAAAGGCTTATCCATCCAGGATATTAATATGAGACGGCAGCTCTCAATTATTCAGCATAAGGACAAAACCACAACCCGGCTCATGGATGCGTTTTTACGATTTTGCAGCATGATAGCCCAGTGCGGCCTGGGACGCGAATGCCTGTCATCACCCAAAAAACTGGATGAATTACTGAGCTGCCGCAATGGCTTTACGTAATTCTTTCAGAGTAAAAGGCTTGGCCACCGCAGCCCGAAAGCCGTATTCAGTGTACTCTGCCATAACAGGATCATTGGAATAACCACTGGCTACAATAAGTTTTGCATCCGGGTCCAGTTGGAGAAGTTTTTGCGCTGTTTCTTTTCCTCCCATACCGCCTGGGATCGTCAAATCCAGAATAACAAGATCAATAGGGTTGTCGCTTTCCAGCATCTCCTGATAGGTACTGATGGCTGCGGCCCCATCTTCGACAAGCACAGCATCATGCCCCAGGGCAGCCAACTGCGACTGGGCCAGCGTACGAAGCATCTGATCATCATCCATAACCATAATCCTGGTTGACGTGATGCTCTCTTCCTGGGTCTGCGGTGCAGTATCTGGCTGAACAGGCGCAGGCATGGCAGGCAAATAGATAGAAAACATTGTGCCCTGCTGCTTCTCTGAATGCACAGTAATATGCCCACCATGTTTTTTAATAATGGAGTGGCAGATAGCCAGCCCCAGCCCATTCCCCTTTTTCTTAGTGGTAAAATAGGGATCAAAGATACTCTCCATAATATCCTGGCGGATCCCTGTCCCGGTATCCTGAATCGTAATCTGGACAAAATTCCCCTTATGACGTCGCAGCAATAAGCCAGAGGCCAAATCATTAACATTACGGCATGCAACGGTTATCCGCCCGCCATGAGGCATAGCATCTTTGGCATTGAGAATAATATTCTGGATTACCTGACTGATCTGACCACTGTCCGCATAGATCGTCCACAAATCATCAGCAAAAGAAAACTCACAAGACACCAGAGAACCGTGGAGTACAAAATTTGCCGACTCACTGACCAGCTCTGGCAGAGAAGTTCTTTCTTTAATCGGCTCACCACCTTTTGAAAACGTGAGCAGCTGATAGGTCAGCTTGGTTGCCCTCTCTGTTGCCTTCTGCGCAGCAGCAAGCAGGTTCCAGATCTTACCATGCTCTGGAACCCCTGATGATGCCAACTCAATATTGCCAAGAATAGCTGAGAGAAGGTTGTTAAAATCATGGGCAATCCCACCAGCAAGGATGCCCACTGATTCCAGTTTTCGAATCTTCACCCGTTCCTGATCCATTTTTTTCTCTTGGGTAATGTCACGAAAAATAATAACAACGCCAATGATATAATCCTCTCGATCCCGGATAGGAGCACCACTGTCAGCAATGTTCAGCCTCATTCCATCCTTATTCTCCAACACAGCATCCCGTGACAGGGCCAAACGTTTGCCGGTTTGTAAAATCTTTGCAACCGGATCCAGGGATGATTCGTCTCTTTTTTCGTCGAAAATCCTGAAAATTTGACCAGAAGCTTTACCAACAGCATCTGCATTATGCCAGCCTGTTAACTGTTCAGCAGCCCTGTTGATAAACACGACATTGCCCTCTACATCAGTGGTGATCACGCCATCACCAATAGACTGCAAGGTCACACTGAGTCGCTCTTTTTCCTCTTCCGCTTCCTGCTGCACCTGCTTCAGCTCATTAATATCACGACAAATCCCTATCATACCAAGTAATTTTCCATCAGGGCCAATGTAAGGTGTCTTCCAGATATCAAAAAACAAATCTTCTCCATAAGGAGTAATAATATGCTCCTCAATCCTCTGGGCTTTACCCTTTGCAAGCATTTCCTGGTCCTTTGTCCGAAAAGAAGCTGCAACTTCTGGAGAAAAAATCGCTGTATCTTCTTGCCCAACAATATCTTGCTCTTTTCGGCCTGAAACCTTCTCAAACGCCTGATTGCAACCTATATATTTATTGTCCACGTCTTTAATATAGATAGGGTCAGGAATGGAATGAATCAGGGCTTCCAGCTTATTTTTCTGCAACAGGAGTTCTTCCTGGGTCTCCTTAAGTTTTTGTGCTTTTTTCCGCAGATTGATATGAGTGTTAATACGGATTAACACCTCTAATTGCTGAAAAGGCTTGGTAATATAATCAACCCCACCAGCTTTAAAACCAGTTACCTTATCTTCCACTGTATCAAGGGCTGTCATAAAAATAACCGGAATATCAACAAAACGTTCATCAGCTTTAATCCTGCGACAGGTCTCAAAGCCATCCAGGTCCGGCATCATGACATCAAGCAAAATAATATCTGGAATTGTTTCCTCTAACAGGGCAAGGGCCTGGACACCGCTTTGTAAAACACGGAGTTCAAAATCCTGCTTCTGCAAAAAGGAAAGAAGGATTTTAAGATTAACGGGCTGATCATCTACGATCAGGATAGTATCTTTATTCTGCTGGTTCATTGAGAAATTCCGTATCGTTTGATCAAATCGGCGATCATATTCAATTGAAAATCTTCTGCAAGCTGCTCTACCTGCAAAGCAAAACGCTTATACTTGCCTGCATCCATTGCAAACAAGCCTGCAACCTGCTGATTGATCCCGGCCACATCGCCTTGCCTGACCTTAACAAGCAATGCCCTCAGCTCTTCCTCCGGGGGTGGGATAATTTTCTGCTCAGACTCAATTCTCTCTGTACTATGATCATAGGACAAGCTAATGGGAAGATGTTCTGCAAGAACAGAAAGCAGGTCAAAGCCAGAAAATGGTTTAACAACATGGGCAGTATACAACCCCTCCTGCTGCTCTTCTTCCAGAGCAACAAAGACTGAGTAGTCAGCAAGGGCAATCACTGGTAATTGGCCCAGCCCCTCTTGCTCCTGAATTTTTCGCAACACAATCTGCTCCTCACAACAGGCTGTGGGCAACACAGCCAGGACAGCATCTGGCCTGAACTGGTCCAAATCCCTGGCCAACATGCTGTCTGGCTGTACCCCATGCACCTTAAATCCAAACGAGGAAAGAATATTGTCCAACACTGCCAGGTTTGAGGAATTACCAGAAACGATCAAAATCTTTTTGGTTGTATCTCCTGCATGCACTGTATAGCCGGTAACAGCTTGCCGGGGCACTGCACTTCTCTGGTTCGGCTCTATAATCTCCACCGGAACAGTAAAAAAGAAACAGGTCCCAGGATGCTCGTTGGGCTGAACATCCTGTTTGGCAGGACTTTTCACCTCAAGTTCTCCACCCATGAGGCGCACCAATTGTCGACTGATAGCCAACCCAAGCCCAGAACCTTCTGCATACTGTAAGCGTTCGTCATTTTGACAAAAAGGTTCAAAAATTTTTTCCTGCATGAGCAGAGGAATACCCAACCCGTTATCTTCGACACTTACTGTTAACAAGGCTTGCTCTCCACTGATTATATTCAGTTCAGACCGGAGAAGACAAGCCCCACCCTGCGGAGTGAATTTAACCACATTGGAAAGCAGGTTAAGGATGACTTGACGGAGCCGTAATTCATCTGCCCGGATAAACTCTGGCAACTGTGGATCTTCCTGAAACTGAAGGGTCAGTCCTTTGGCATTCATTTCAGGCTTAATAATGTCTGCTACTCCTGAAAAAAATCCAGGGAGCCTGAAGACCTTGGAGACACAATCTGTTTTTCCAGCCTCAATTTGAGAAAACTCCAGAATATCGTTAATAAGCATCAAAAGATACTCACCTGCATTACGGATAGTTTGCACATTATCCAGCTGTTTTGCTGTTAATGTGCTTTCCATACCCAAGAGCTGGGCATAGCCAAGTACAGCATTTAAAGGAGTGCGCAATTCATGGGTTATATTAGCAAGAAAAACAGACTTGGCACGATTGGCAGATTCAGCTTCTTTTTTTGCTGCAACAAGCTGCTTTTCCGCCTGCTTACGGTCTGTAACATCATGTATAATAGAGTAGAGCAATGTTCGCTCCCCGCTTTGCAGGGGGCCGGAATACACTTCCACATCACGTATTTCTCCTGAAGCCAATTTATGACGAAAATTGAAATACAGCCGTTCTTCCCGTTCAGCCCTGACCATTTCGGCCCGCACTTCTTCTGGAGAAAGCTGATTGATATCTGTAATCCGCATCGCAACAAGCTGTTCCAGCGAATACCCGTAATAGGAGACAGCAGCCTGATTTGCCTCGACAAGAGCACCGTCTGCCGGGTCGATAATCAGTTTCACCGCCATATTTGTCTCAAACGTCTGGCGATATCGTTTTTCGCTTTGCCGCAGCAATTCTCTGGTCTGTTTTCGCTCAGTAATATCCTCTTTTGTAGCAACAAAGTTAATAATTTTCTTATCTTTTGAAAAGATAGGGGCTACCAGCACGAATTCCCAGGATAAACTGCCGTCTTTTTTCTTATTGAGCAACTCCTCTTTCCAGACCTGACCACTGTTAACCGTCTGCCACAACTCATCATATTTTTCAATCGGTGTATATCCTGATTGAAAAATACTGGTCGAACGACCTTTCAACTCCTCAGCCATGTAACCGGTCAACTGCTCCATCCTGGAATTAACATATTCAATCTTCCCTTCAAGGTCGGTAATAACAACAGCAGCGGGACTCTGTTCAATCGCTGTGGAGAGAATGTTAACCTGTTGATCATGCTCCCATAAGACTTTCACCATTCGGTTAAACGCCGAAGCCAGAGCAGAAAATTCCAGCGTCCCCATATCTTTTTCAAGTAAAGGATATTGCTCTGCATCAAAAGAATTCATCGCAGCAATCAAACGCTCCGCAGGACGAACCACAGAATGACGTATAAAAATCGCAATAACAGGAAGAAACAAGACAACGACAAAAACAGAAACAAGAGCAAGGGATTCTTCAAGTATCATAATCCCCTGTCGAACAGCTTCTGGGTCATGAGCCTGATAGTGATGAAGACGCAAAGTAAACACCAAATAAACTGCCGCCAGAAGAAGACAGATCAGGCATATCCACAAGAGCATAACACAGCTGCTTAACTTGACTTTCTTCCACCGTTGCATAATCAATGCCTGCTCTCCTGACCAACTTTTCCCAAAAATACAATTGGAAACATACTTTCCTTATAATAACAAAACTGATAAAACGAAGTCAAACAGAGAACCTGTTTTGCTAAAAGAGAAAAGCTCTTCAGCTTCTTAAACAAACTCAAAGAACGGGATCCAATCCTTGTGCCGAACGCCATTGTCATTCAAGAAATTCTGTGGTAATTTGAGCAAGAAAATCTAACCTGCTCAGTTGAATGAAGTTTTCATTCTCTCGTACGATTGCCAAAGATTACCTGAGCTAACCGTGAGATCACTCCCATCCATCCCCTTGGAGAGAGATAACTAAACATAAAAGTTGATTGGGCACCCCAAAGGGGCACCCGGTACTTTTGTATAATTTCCATCCCTCCCCCCTGGGGGAGGGACAACAAAACATAAATGTTGATTGGGCGCCCCAAAGGAGCACCCGGTACTTTAGTATAAACCTTCAGATACAGTTACTCCATTATGCGTTACTCCCAGATGCTCATCCGCACGGCCAAAGAAGTCCCGGCTGAGGCCGAAGTTATCAGTCATCAACTATTACTGCGGGCTGGTTGTATCCGCAAGCTGACTTCAGGGCTGTATACCTATCTTCCTCTTGGCCTGGCTGCCCTTAAAAAGATGGAAGCCATTGTCCGTGAAGAGATGAACCGGGCCGGGGCTCAGGAACTGCTCATGCCTATGGTCCAGCCTGCTGACCTCTGGGAAGAATCAGGCCGCTGGACCCAATACGGGCCAGAGTTGCTCCGTTTCCAGGATCGACATAACCGCGATTATTGTCTGGGGCCCACCCATGAAGAGGTTATCACAGACATTGCCCGCCGAGAGCTTCACTCATACCGCCAGCTCCCTGTGAACCTGTATCAGATCCAAACCAAATTCCGCGATGAAATCCGTCCCCGCTTTGGCCTGATGCGCGGGCGTGAATTTCTCATGAAAGATGCTTATTCCTTTGACGTCAGCGATGAGGCAGCCAGTCAAAGTTACCAGACCATGCACAATGCGTACACCCGAATCTTTCAACGTTGCGGGCTTGAGTTTCGGGCAGTGGAAGCAGATTCCGGCAGCATTGGCGGTTCTTTCTCCCACGAATTCATGGTATTGGCCGAAACAGGAGAAGACACCCTGGTCACCTGTCGGGAATGCGAGTACGCAGCCAATGTGGAAAAAGCCAAAGTGGTTCTTCCTGATACTGCCTCAAAAACAGTACCAGCAACCGAGCTGAACGACTGCACCAAGGTGGAAACACCTGGCACGAAAACGGTGGATCGGGTGGCAGAATTCCTTCAGGTCACTGCCAAAGACGTTATCAAGACCATGATTTATCTTGCTGATGATGAGCCAGTGGCTGTGCTGGTTCGCGGAGATCGTGAGGTACAGTCTGTCAAGCTGAAAAAACTGCTTGATGCCAATGAGGTTGAATTGGCAGAGAATGATACAGCCTGGAAACTGACCAAGCTCCCGGTGGGATATATCGGACCAGTGAATATTCCCATTAAAATGGTGGCAGACCAGGAAGTCATGACCATGATCAATGCTGTTGCCGGGGCCAATGAAAAAGGCCACCATCTCACCGGAGTGAATCCTGGCCGTGATTTCAGCCCGGCTGCTGTGGGCGACCTCCGCCAGATCACAGAAATGGATTGCTGTCCGGTTTGCAAAGGAAGCCTGGAACTGACCGAAGGCATTGAAGTCGGCCATATCTTCAAGTTAGGAACCAAGTATTCTGAGGCCATGCATGCCGTGTATCAGGATCAGGAAGGGAAAGAGCAAACAATGGTCATGGGCTGCTACGGCATTGGGATCAGCCGGGTGGTGGCTGCTGCTATTGAACAGAATCATGACGAAAACGGCATCATCTTTCCCCTTCCCCTGGCCCCATTCCAGGTGATTATCCTTAATCTGGGGATAAAAAATGATGAGACCTGTGCAGCCACAGAAAAACTTTATCAGGATCTCAGGGGCGCTGGTTTGGACGTTCTGCTGGATGATCGGGATGAACGTCCGGGATCCAAATTTAAAGATGCTGACCTCATCGGCATTCCCTACCGCATCACTGTAGGAAAAACCTGGGAAAAAGAAGGAAAGGTTGAAGTACGGACACGACGCGATGGGAGTACAAGCCTGCTTGCCTACGAACAGGCTGCATCAACCATCGCCACCATGGTTCAGGATGAGCTTGCTGCCCTTAATCAATAAGGGGCTCGATAAGAAATACCCTACCCATTATTTCGATTGCCGTAGGGGCGAATCCCTGTGTTCGCCCGATGATGTGTAGGGACACGGCATGCCGTGTCCCTACAAGCATAACTAAAACCCATCTCTCCTCTCCCTTTCCTTGGGGAGGGAAAACGAAACAGAAAGCATGGTTGATTTTGACGAGCTAAAAAGTACAGCTGCCGAGCATCTCTCTGAAGATGAACTGCGCACACTTGAGCATGCCCACGCCTTTGCCCTGGAACGACACGAGCATCTTCATCATTCATCAGGGAAATCCTATATCAATCATCTGCTGGATGTGGCCAATACTGTGGCCTCTATGCATCTGGATCTGGCCACAATCATAGCAGCCCTTCTCCACGGTGTTCTCAAAGAAGATGCTGCATCCCTTGAAGAGCTGGAAAAAAAATTTGGCCCTGATGTCGCCAATATCGTCAACGGAACAACCAAGATAACCAATGTCCGTTACGACTCCAAGATGGCCTATCAGGCGGAAAATATACGTAAGCTGTTCCTGGCAATGGGATCAGACATCCGGGTGCTGCTGGTCAAACTTGCTGATCGTCTCCATGACATGCTCCTTCTCCGGCGGGAAAGCCCGGAAAAACAACGGCAGCTCGCACGGGAAACTATGGATCTCTATGCGCCCCTGGCCAGTCGACTGGGCATCGACTGGTTAAAACGCGAACTTGAAGATCTCTCCTTTCAATATCTTTTTCCGGCAGAATATAAGGAACTGATGGGCCACCTGGTCAACACCTTGGGAGAACGGGAAAAATATGTTGATGAAGTCATTGGCATCCTCCGGGAAAAACTCAAAAAAAACGGTGTAATTCCAGTCCGGGTAATAGGGCGTCCAAAGCATCTCTACTCCATTTATAAAAAGTTGGTGGTGCAAAATATCCCGTTGGAACAGGTCTACGACAAGGTAGCCTTTCGTATTATTGTCAACACAGTAAAAGAGTGTTACGAGGCACTGGGCACTATTCATGGCAGGTGGACCCCGGTTCCAGGCAGGATCAAAGACTTCATCTCCTCGCCAAAATCAAATAATTATCAGTCTCTTCACACCACAGTGGCTGGCCCGGGTGGTCATTTTATTGAAATCCAAATCCGCACCGATGAGATGGATCGGGTGGCCCAGGAAGGTGTTGCAGCGCATTGGGCCTATAAAGAGGGACAAAAGATCAACAGCCGGGATGCCCGCCTGTTTAAGGAACTCAAAAAACTGGTGCAAAATCTTCAAGAGGTTGAGGATCCAGGAGAATTCCTTGACTCGGTACGTGGAGAACTTTTTGCCCCGGATGTGTACGCCCTGACCCCGACAGGCGAAGTTCGGGAAATGCCCAGAGGCTCCACGCCCATTGATTTTGCCTATGCCATCCATACCGCAGTTGGTGATCAATGTACTGGCGCCCGGGTCAATGGCCGTCTGGTGCAGTTACGATATGAGCTACAGAATGGTGATATTGTAGAAATCATCACTTCAAAAAATCAACATCCCAAACGGGCCTGGCTGCAATTGGTCAAGACCAGCCGGGCCAGAGCCAAGATCCGTCAATGGTTACGCAAAGAGGAAAAAGAAAAAACCCTGCAGGAAGGGCGGGAAATTTGCGAACGGGAACTAAAACGACTGAATACCAGCCTGAAAAAACTGACCAAGAGCGGTCATATTCGCCTTCTTTTGGAAGAACTGCGCTGTAACTCTCTGGATGATCTGCTGGCCAAGATGGGAACAGGGACAATAACGTCCCGTCATCTTGAACGGGTTTTGCTTCCCAAGGAAATACAACAGCAGGAAAAACAGAGCCAGGCAGAAGAACAGCTGGAACAGCTCGTGGAGGTTGGTCCTCAGAAACCAACACCAAGCACCAGAGGGGCCGTTCAGATTGACGGTGTTGATGACATGCTCATCAAAATCAGCCAATGCTGCAAACCTGTTCCTGGTGATGAGATAATTGGATTTATTACCACAGGCAAAGGGATATCCGTGCATAAGGCCCAATGCCCAAGCTTGCTGGCAACAGATCCGACCCGTTGGGTTGAGGTCAGCTGGGCTGCCAATAATCAAGGTAAACACAGAACCGAACTTTTTTTACGGGCCGATGACAGGAAAAATCTGCTGGCTGATATCAGTACCCTTATCTCCAATGATAATGCTGATGTTATTGAGTTCAGCTCCCGAACCACCCAGGAAAACATTGCTGAATTCTACATCACCCTTGAAATCGATGATAAAGAGCATCTGCAGAAACTCCTCACTCACTTACAGCAGCTGCCAGATATGATCGAAGTACGCAGACGATAGACAGTGAACACTATGGAGTTTTTGTGCGATGTCTGCGGCAATGAGGTGGACTTGGGGATCAGCCGATGTCCTTTTTGTGAATCCACAATAGAACTTTCTGCACCAGGAAAAGGATTGCCACATCGGACAGTCAAACTCAAGCGTGGGATGCCCACAGTTGAGCAGGCCCTGGGACGTCTTGAACGGGAACTTGAACAAGCCAAACTGGAAGGATGCCGGGTGCTCACCCTGATCCACGGGTATGGTTCTTCAGGACGCGGTGGAGTGATCAGAGAGAAGATTCAGGAGAGACTGCAATTTCTCAAATATCGCGGCGAGATTAACGATGTCTTTGTTGGTGAACAATTCAGCACTGGTAATGGCCCAGGCCGTAACCTGGTCCGTCGCTTTCCTTTTCTTCGCCAGCACCGGGACCTGAACAAGGGGAATAAAGGGATTACTCTCGTTATTTTCTAAAAAAACCATAAAGTCTAACCAAATACGCAAAGGATATTTCTATAGTATCAGAAGAGGATTCTTTCTGTGAAGCGGCGCGAACAAATTCATGAGGTAACCGTTCACCCCCCTCATTCCACACAAAAAAAGATTGGACAAAAAAAGAAGATCACGATAGTTTAAGGGTCACAACGTTTTTTACGAGATCTATCCACGTTCTGAGTTCGCATGCACCTATCCAGAGAAGAGTTGCGAAAAATAGATAA
>NZ_JALAAI010000026.1:0-35470 GCF_052785085.1 Candidatus Electrothrix sp. | reverse complement strand
TTATTATATGAGTGGACAATACAGTGTGCTGACTATTTTTCAGCTATCTCTGAAAGTAAGCATCTTAACAGAACCATACTCTGTCATGCATCCGATAATTGATCATACCTCACTTTTAATCGCACCCCATTTGGGAGTACTTTCGCCAGATGAGGTGCTGCAACAATTTTCGCTGGATGATCGATTGAAAGGAATTTCTCTTGAAGAAATTCAACAGTACCTAAAGAATAAACAAGGCGAAAAGGACAATTAACCAGTCATTTACATTAAATAAATCCATAGTGAAACAACAAAAAATAGACTGAATAGACTGGCATCGGCTGCTTGGCTTGATATTTATTGACTTTTTCAGCGGGTCAACCTGGAGCGTGGAACTGGAAAAAGACCTTTCCGTTAAAAACAGGGCGAACACGTAGGTTCGCCCCTACGGCACTCGGGGAGAAAAGAGTCTATTATTTTTCAAACATGTTGGCAAGATTACCCAGTACTGATCCTTCACCAGTACCCTGTCCTCCCTCCTGTGGAGCAGCAGACCAGATTCGTCCAGCCAGCCGGGAAAAGGGCAGGGATTGCAGCCAGACATGGCCGGGACCACGCAGAGTAGCAAAGAAAAAACCCTCACCACCAAATACGGCTGATTTTACATTGCCCACATACTCAATATCATAATTCACATTCCGGGTCAGGGCCACCAGGCAACCCGTGTCCACCCGCAGGCTTTCACCGGCCTGGAGCTCTCGTTCAACAATAGTGCCACCAGCATGGACAAAGCAGAGTCCGTCACCATCCAGCTGTTGCATAATAAATCCTTCTCCACCAAACAGGGCAGCACCTATCTTTTTCTGAAAAGCCACCCCAATGGCTACGCCCTTGGCTGCGCAGAGAAAGGCGTCTTTCTGGCAGATAATCCTGTTGCCGTATTGGCTCAGATCCAAGGGGATAATCTTGCCCGGATAGGGAGAAGCAAAAGCCACCTTGCCTTTGCCTTGGCCCTGAAAGGTGAACATGGTGACAAATAAGCCTTCACCGGTAATTAACCGTTTTCCTGCCCCAAGCATTTTGTCAAAAAAGCCGCCTTGTTGGGATGAGGCCGAGCCATCACCGAAAATGGTGTCCATGTGAATAAAGTCGCTCATGTACATCATGCTGCCTGCCTCAGCCACCACACTTTCCTGTGGATCAAGCTCAACTTCGACAAACTGCATTTCATGACCAAAAATTTCGTAATCAATTTCATGGGACTGTCGTCCGACCATGGGCGGAGGTGTGATGCCTGCTGCACCGGGATTACTCAATTCCTTGACCTGGTCCACTGCTAACCAGTCGTTAAAGCCTTCCCGCCAGACCATAGTCGTCTTGTTGTATTGGCCGGATTGTATTCCGGTGATGAGTTGTTCCTGGGAAAAAGGACCGACTGTTTGTCCATTAACCGCAACATACCAGTTGTACATGATGCCACCTCATGAAGATTTTATTATGCTCAGGGAGTTGGTCTGAGCTGGTAATGTTAAACCTTTTCAGGGTTTTTTGGTGCCGAGTATACACATGTTTGTTGTGTTTGCGTCTGAAAACTGCTGGCTCTTCAACAGAATATCCGCTATTCTTACAGATATGGAAAAAAAAGTCATAAAAAAGATACAAGAGGCTGTTGGGCAGGCGAATTTACTGACAGATGTCGAGGATCGTTCCTGCTATAGTTACGATGCCTCAAGTCAAAATTTCATGCCAGATGCTGTGGCCTTGCCTGAAACCAAAGAGCAGGTTGCGGCCTTGCTTTGTCTTGCTGAAGAGTATGGTTTTCCGGTCATTCCCCGTGGGGCTGGCAGCGGTACCACTGGTGGAGCCTTACCTGTGCAGGGAGGCCTGGTTATTGGGTTCAGTCGGATGAAACGAATCCTGGAAATTGACCCGGATAATATGATTGCAGTGGTGGAACCAGGGGTTGTGACTGGTGAGCTGCAAGCTGCTTTGAAAAAATACGGTTTAATGTATCCCCCGGATCCGGCCAGCTTGAAATTTTGTTCCATTGGCGGCAATGCCGGAGAATGCGCCGGAGGCCCCAGTGCAGTGAAATACGGGGTGACCCGTGATTATATTATCGGCCTTGAGGTGGTGTTGCCTGGAGGGAAGATTATGCGGACAGGGGTGCGCACGGAAAAAGGCGTGGTAGGCTATGACCTGACCCGGCTTTTTATCGGTTCTGAAGGAACCTTGGCTGTTTTTACTCAGCTCATTCTCCGGCTCCTTCCGCTTGCTGAGACCAAGGTGACTTTTTTGCTCAGTTTTTCTTCTCTGGCCCAAGCAACCAGGTTGGTGGCAGAGATCCTGGCTGCTGGCCTGATGCCCTGTACCCTGGAATATATGGATAAAACCGCTGTGCAGGTGGTGCGTGATCAAATAACCTGGCAGCCGCCTGAAAAGACAGCCGCCCTTTTGCTGGTGGAATTTGATGGAGATCAGGCTGAGGTTGCTCAACAGGCGCAAAAATTTGCCGATTTTGTCTGGCAGAAAAAAAACTGCACCTTACGACAGGCAGCGGATGAAGCGGAAATCAAAGAACTCTGGCAGGCCCGATGCTCTATTGCTCCGGCCTGTTTGCATTTGCGCCCTCATAAAATTGCTGAGGATGTGGTGGTGCCCCGTTCCAGCATACCAAAATTAGTTCAATTCACCGAGCAACTGGCCCAGGAGCTGAATCTGATCATTTTGACCTTTGGTCATGCCGGAGACGGGAATATTCATGTGAATATTATGGTGGATAAACAGAACCAGGAAGAATACAATAATGGATGCAAGGCCAAAGAACAGCTCTTTGAACGTGTCCTTGCTCTGGGTGGCACCCTTTCTGGTGAACACGGGGTGGGCATCACTAAGTCATCTTTTCTTGCTCAGGAGCTTGATGCAACAGCCCTTTCTGTGATGAAGCAATTGAAGAAACTTTTTGATCCCCATAATATTTTAAATCCGGGCAAGATTTTTCCTGCTCATTAATACCCCGCCCCTTGGGGCGGAGTCTTTTATTGCTGAACAGGCAGGCTGTTTTGAAACTCAAATTGACACTTACCATCATCAGCCTGCTCTTAATCAGTATGCTGTTGATCAATTTTGTGCTACTCTTATTGTGGAAACACGACGCCTTGCAGCGGGAGGTGAAGTATGATCAGGCTATTCTTTCCCATATTCACTCCTTACTCCTGCAAGACAAGCAAGGGCGTACAGGCAATTTTGATCACCAATTTGCTTTTTCAGAGTATTATGATGCTTCAGAACAAGGGCGATTCTTTTTTTTGCTGCAAGCCGGGAAAAGGGCAGGGCAGGGGGAGGAGGCAGCATCCCGAACAGCGCGAACAACCGGCATGTCTATCAGCGAAGAGAGCAAGATAACAGCATTGCTTGCTGGAGTTGCCAGGAAAGCCCAACATACTGGAAAACCAGTAAGTCGTACTGCATCCGTAAACCCTCATACCCTGTTGTGTAATGATCTTCTGTTGAATGCACAGCCAGTCGTGGACCAGGGAGAAATCATCGGTGCTGTTGCTGTGGTTCGCTCGCTTGATCCCCTTTTCCTGACCCTGTGGCAGAACGAAAAAACATTGCTTGTGTATCTGGTGCTTAATCTGTTGGTACTTGGGGTTATAGCATTTTTCAGGATGTTTAATCTGGTTATCCGGCCAGTGGATCACCTGGTTGGTCTGGCTGATCAATACCGCAATTATGATCCGTTTCAATTTACTCCGGAAAATTCCGGGACAGAGTTTGGGAAATTATCCAAGAGCCTGAACTCTATGCTGGCAAGGATTGAGGATGATCGACAATCTTTGCAACAGACAGTTACAGCCCTGGAAGCGGCAAACCTAACCTTGAAAAAGCAGCAACAGGAGATGGTTCGGGCGGAAAAATTGGCAACAGTGGGGCGAATGGCAGCAGGGTTGGCCCATGAAATTGGCAACCCATTGAGTGTGGTCCAGGGATATGTGGAGATGCTTCTTGCCTCCAAAGAGCAACCTGAGAACCACAGGGATTTTCTTTGTCGCTCTGAGCAGGAACTGCACCGGATTGATACATTGATTCGCCAATTGCTTGATTTTTCCAGGGCTGCCAAGGGAAAGCCGCAGCTTTTTTCATTGCATGAATTATTGCATTCAATTCTGACGATGATCAGGACGCAAACCGCATTTCGGGATATTGCTCTTGCTACAGATTTTGCTGCTGAGAACGACCAATTATATGCTGATAAAGAGCAATTGCGTCAGGTCGTTGTGAACTGTCTGCTCAACAGCGCAGATGCAATACATATGGTTGCTCAAAAGGATGAAAAGGCGAGAAAAGACGGCAGGATATTCATGACAACAGCTGTACAATGCCCACTGTCTCAGGGTGAGCAAAAAGAAGAGATGCAGCAGCTTGTTCTTTGTATCCGCGATAATGGAACAGGAATTGCAACAAAAAACCTTGCCCTTGTGTTTGATCCTTTTTTTACAACAAAAGAACCAGGCAAAGGGACAGGATTAGGCCTGTCAGTTTCCCGTTCTCTTGTGGAAGCAGCTGGCGGTACAATGGAGCTGCGCACTGAAATCGGGCAAGGCAGTACTATGCTGCTCTGTTTTCCTCTTGCTTGTCCAAACAAAGATAATATCCCTGGTTGAGAACAGGTACTGGAATCGTGTATGAATAATGAGAGTGAACAAATAAAAGATGTCCAGCAAGTTCTCATTGTTGATGATGAGGAAAATATGCGCCACATGCTCTCTGCGCTCCTGAGTGGAGAGGGATATCAGGTGAAAACAGCTGCGGACGGTCAGGAGGCTGTGAATCTCTTGGCAAAGAAATCGTTTGCCTTTGTTCTTTGTGATATCAAGATGCCAAAGATGGATGGTTTGGCCTTTCTTAAAGCAGCAAACGCAATTGATCACAGTGCCACCGTGATCATGATGTCTGCTTTTGGCTCAGTGGATACAGCTATTGAGGCCATGAAGCAGGGGGCGTATGATTTTGTTTCCAAACCTTTTAAGAGTGATGAAGTGGTCTTGGTGCTGAAAAAGGCTGAAGAGCGGGAACGGCTCCGTCAGGAGAATATCCGTCTGCAAAGAAAGGTTGTTGAGCTGGAGAAAAAGATCGGCTTTGGGCAGATGATCGGAAAAAGCAAGGCCATGCAAGAGGTCTTTACCTTGGCTGACAAGGTGGCCAGGCATCCGACCACTGTTCTGATAACTGGTGAATCCGGTACAGGCAAGGAATTAGTGGCTGCTGGTATCCACGCAAAAAGTGGCAGGGCAGATCAACCCTTTATTGCAGTGAACTGCGGTGGTGTGCCGGAAAATTTATTGGAAAGTGAATTTTTTGGCTATGTACGAGGGGCCTTTACCGGAGCAGCTCAGGATAAAAAAGGGCTGTTTGAAGAGGCCAATAAAGGAACCTTTTTTCTTGATGAGATTGGGGAGCTTCCTCTGGCTATGCAGGTGAAGTTGTTGCGGGTTTTACAGGAGCAGGAAATTCGGCCTATTGGCTCGGCCCGGAGAAAGAAAATTGATGTTCGTATACTTGCTGCCACAGCCAGGAATGTCAGTGAAGAGGTCGAGCAAGGTCGTTTTCGTGAAGATCTGTTTTATCGGCTCAATGTGATTAATATCCAGGTGCCGCCCCTGCGCAAACGGACTGGGGATATCCCACTGCTCTGTGATTATTTTATCGGAAAATTTATTGAGAATTTAAAGCTTCCGGATATACAAGGAGTCAGTAAGGCAGCCATGCAGTATTTGTTGGCCTATCCCTGGCCTGGTAATGTCCGTGAACTGGAAAATGTGCTGGAGCGGGCTGTGATTTTGGCTGAAGGCGAATATATTGAGCCGAATAATTTTCCTGATGCTATTTATGAAAATTCTTCAGATAATACTGTTGATTTCTTGACAGGTCTGTCTTCTATCAAAGAAGGGAAGAAAAAGGTTGAGGAGCAACTGATCCGCCAGGCCCTTGCGGAGACCGAAGGAAATAAAAGTCAGGCTGCCCAGATTCTTGAGATTAGTTATCCTTCTTTATTGAGCAAAATTAAAGAATATGGAGTGGAGGGCGAACAAGAAGGCGTGGGGGAATAAGAAGGCAGTGTAGGAGTATTAAATAAGTTTACAATTGGCCTGTGGAATGGAAAAAATATACTGAGTCGTTTGCAATTATACGAGTTTTTTCTTTTGGTATCTTGTTAGAATTATTTGATGAGGAGTGTTTTTGTCGCTGATTTTAGAGGATCGGACTGATATTTGCATCAATGCAATTATAGAAATAGGCTGCTGGTACGATGAGCCTGACAATATGAAGTGACTACGACGTGATTATCCAATGAAGATGAGAAGAAAAATAAGCGATTCAAGAGGTTTTTCCTTTTATGAACTGATGATTGTGATCGCAATTATTGGTATACTTTCTGCGATTGCTCTCCCAAGTTTTTTGCGCTCTCTGCCTGAAAAACGCCTGAAAAACGCTGCCAGAAACCTGTATGTAGATTTACAGAAGGCCAGGCTGTTGGCAGTCAAGGAAAATACAAATATAACCTTTACCTTTGATACAGCTGCGGGACAATATATTTTTCCAGACGGCGGGACCATGGTAACTGAATCTTTAACGGATTATGGTGCTGTTCGCTATGGGTGTGATATAGCCACTAATGATTGGAACGGTGATGCTCTTGGTGCTACTACAAAGACGACATTCACTGATGATACAGTGCGTTTTGGCACCACAGGAGCTGTTGAAATGGATGATGGTACCGGTACTTTTCAGCTGCTTACTCAAGAGGAGGGAGCTGCTCTGCAAAGCGAAAACGACCAGACTGTCTGTTATGCGGCCACTGTTTCAAGGTTCGGTTCTGTCAAAATATACAGATACAACGGTTCTGCCTGGGTAGATTAAGGTTGCTCAGCAAGCTGATTTTTCTTGCAAAGGAGGATGTGTTTGTTAGCTCGTAAAAAAAACAGTTTATACTGCTAATTCGACGAGGTGATTTCATGCAGGAATCAGGGGGGAAAAGGAAAGAGGTAGGTGGTTTTTCTTTTGTTGAGCTGATGGTAGTGATTGCTCTTATTGGAATTTTGTCAGCTATAAGTATTCCAAGTTTTTTAAGTGGCTTGCCGGAAAAAAGGTTAAAAGCAGCAGTGCGAAATGTCTATGCGGATTTGCATAAAGCACGATCGCTTGCTGTAAAGAAGAATAAAAAGATAACAGTTCGATTTGATGAAGCTGGCCGTTATTACTATTTTGATGAGGATGAAAGCGGGACTGCCGGAAATAACGAGTGGAATGCTGATGAAGAAGGAGGTAACTTAGCCGATTACGGAGAAGTTATTTTTGGGCAGGGAAAGGCGACAAAAAACTGGAATAAAAAGTTAATAAAAAATGTTGCGTCGTATAAAGGCATTTATTTTAAGGCTGTTGGAACAGCGGATAACGATAGTGTTTATTTACAATATCCAGGAGACGATGTTTGCTATGCGATAACGACAACAAGATACGGAAAAATCCAGATCAGAAGATTTGATGGTGTTTCCTGGGATACTGATTGACGTGGAATGCCGGGCAGACACATAGGTCTGCCCCTACATTTCCACATCTGAAGCAGAAAATTTTATTTGTTGTAGATTATTGTCCAGAAAAAAGCTCTTGTGTCGGTTTGAAAAGGCTGGTATCCGAAAAGGAGAGAGAAAACATGAAGAAAGCACGGTTAGGAGATAACGGATTTACCCTTATCGAGATCATGGTGTCTATGGTCATATCCAGCTTAGTGATAGCAGGAATATACGGTGTGTATACTATTCAGCAAAGAAGTTACACTGTGCAGGAGCAAGTTAGTGAGATGCAACAGCGAATCAGGGGTGCTGTAGATTATATGGCAAGGAATATCAGAATGGCTGGTTATGATCCAAACGGACTTGGATGTGACTCTGATTTAACAACAACAGCTCCTAGTACATTGGAATTTGATATTTGTGATGAAACAGACAAAAGAGAATTCACCATAGCCTATGACAAAACAGAAGGAGACATTAATGTCACAACTGTTTTGAATGGAGGTACTGGTTCAACTATGCCATTGGCAGAAGGTGTTGATGCTTTTTTGTTTAGATATCTTGACAGCCAGGGAAATGTCGCTACTGGTAATAACATTACAGTTGTTGAAATTTCCATGCTGGTGCGCTCCAGTGCCCCGGATTTTAAGCATACAGATACGATGACCTATGTTCCGGGTTCAGGCGATCCAGCAGATTGGAAAAAGGCAACCAATTTTGATAACCCATCAACCAACTCCCCAAACAAAAATTTTCATCGTCGATTGCTTATAACTTCAATTGCAATGCGTAATATGTGATGTGTGAATGCTATGAAGAAGACAAGAAAAAGAATTTCTCAGGATGGTTTTACGCTTATTGAATCTTTAATGGCAATGGCCATATTTACTATTGGTATTCTCGGGCTTTTTGGGATGCAAACCGCAGCTATTAAAGAAAATCTTGCAGCTAACGCTATAACCATTGGTTCAACATGGGCTACTGACAGGGTAGAGCGATTGCTGGCAATGGATTATTCTGATCCGGGCCTTGCTTTGACTGTTGGTACCTGCGCTGATTTGCCGGAAAGTTACACCGATACAGGGTGGTCGGCTGATTCGCCTGTACTGCAGGATTCAGGTAGTACCGGAGGACCGGAATATAGAGTGTATTGGGCAGTTGCCAATGACTGCACACTGACTGACCTTCCTGTGGCGCAGAGACCTAAGTATCTGCGCGTTATCGTCACCAGAGAAGTTGGTACGGGTCAAGAAGACGTGGCGATATTGAACTACATTGTCCAAAATATCTAAGACTGAAGAGAAAAATGCAGAGGCTTGTTATGAAAAAACGAGAAATGTACTCCAGAAATGATGAGGGTTTTGTGATGGTTGCAGCCCTGCTCATTTTGCTTGTTTTGACAGTGATGGGTATTGCTGTTAACAGGAATACAATGACCGAGTGGCGAATAGCGATGAATGACCGTCAGCATAAAGTGGCTTTTTATTCAGCAGATGCGGTGTCAGAGCTGAGCGCAGAGATCCTGGAGCAAAGTATTGCCTGTTTAGGATTGGTCGATGGGGAGCTTTTGGCAGGGTATGATGGGTTCAATGTATATGTAGAGGAGGGTAAAGGAGGGTTCTGGCGTAACTATGCTGAAGATACTGTTCCTGTGCCAAAGGATGATAATGCGACCGGTGATGATGGGCGTGATTTGGTTTTCCCGGCAGTTGTTGTTGGTGGAACATATAGTGCAGAACTTACAAACGCTCAGCCACATGCAAATATTATCATGCGTGGTAATACGCAACTGACTAAAGGAACAGCCATTGAAATGGCGGCAGGTTATGCAGGAGGAGCAGGCAAGAGCCTTGGAAGTGGTGGGGCATCATTAATTTATGATATTAATGTCTATCAGGTAGATAGAAAAAGAAATACCGCTTCTGCTGTTTGTACGAAATATTTACACTCGTTAGGCTCTGAGGGTACGTGTAATTATTGACGAATGATCAAGCGTTTGTACATAAAAAATATTGATGATTGCTGAAATATATATAGAGAGCGGGGTGAGATTATGAAAAGAACAGTTCAAAAGGCATGGCTGGTAGTGATTGGTGCTATGCTGTTATACTGGCTGATACCTGGTATAGGTTTCGCCAATGTATGTAGTCAGGGTACTGGCGTTCCGCCTTTTCTGTCTGCCGGAGCAAAGCCGAATCTGTTAATGGTTCTGGATAACTCAGGTTCCATGCTGGATGCGGCGTATAGTAAATCAGGAACGATTCTAGATGAGAATGGTGATCCCATCAGTAGCTCAGGTGGAGTTGATATGACCTATCAGCGTTGTCTGGATGGGGATTATGATATCAGTGAGTATGATAATCAGGGAAATGAAACGGTGCCGCCGCTTACCACTGTTACTGGCTATGATGACAGTAAAACCTATGGTGGTTATTTCGAAGACGATCAATGGTATCAGTGGAAAGGGAAATCAGGAACCTATGCTTACTCCTCTTGGCAGAGTGGTCAGTCTTATGAGATGGGAGATAGGGTCTTTGATTACGGTAATATCTATGTTGCTATTTCAGCTGGAACTTCTTCCGGGAACTCTATTGATGAAGACGAAGGCGTTGATTGGGATCATCTCTTTTACCTTCCACGCTGGACCAATGGCACCGTGTATGCAGCTGGCGCATTTGTGTGGTATGAAAATCAATTATACTATACCGCAAATGGCGGGACCAGTAGTGATACTGATGATACGGATGGACTCAAGCTGTCAGATGATACAGGGGTAACGGATTGGGTTGAAGTAGATTCAACCTGGATGCCAACATCATATGCAACAGGAGATATTGTTACCTATAATGGTATATATTACCAGGCATTGTCGAGTGTAAGCAGTACTGATGCCAAACCTGGTGAGGATAATGGAGCCAAATGGCAAAGTCTTCGGCAAGGAGCTTTTGAGGAAATTGATCCGGTGGATGCCTGTTCTGGAGCTGCGTCATCAGACACAAAATATAAGCGCACAGATGCTTTATGTCTCAGTATTGATGAAACTGTGACTCCAAACAAGGTGACCACCTTTGCTGCTCGAGGTAATTTCCTCAACTGGGTCATGGCTTCAAAGTTTGATGTGGAAAAGAAGATCCTTACTGGTGGTAAATTTAATTATTATGAGCAGGTTATGGTTGCCGAACATCGGGGCTGTTCCGGTTCACGCTTTCTCAAGCAAGTAAAGCTGGATAGTGGAAAATTCCTTTCTTTAGGTGTTCGTGGTTCTAAATATTCAGCAGACGATGTGTTTATGAGGGATCGTGTTGATACCACTGATGATACTGCTCGATTGGAAATTTTGGCTATTACGGCGGATGGGTTCAAGCCTTCTGCGGAATGTCAGGAGATGATTGATACCATTACAACCAAAGTGTTAAGCGGGGCAAACTGGAGTCAAGCCATTGATACCTGTCTTGATACTTTTCCTGATGCTGATGGAGCGATAGCCCAACAGCGCCCCATGTTGAACCATAGTTTGCAGTTTTGTGCCAGTTTAAGTGGTAATAATACGAGAAATGTCACAACTATTACTAATGAATGTGAAGGTTTATATACGGAAACTAACCAGAGTCCGGCATATGAACCTTCTGAGCTTGAACCGGAAAACGGAGCGTATATCTGCTTTGGAATTTATGATGCGGCTCTCAGTCAGACAGAGAGAGCAGGTTATGTGGGCCGCTGCTGGAAACCTGCCCAGGGGGAACAGAAAACCTGTGAGACCATACCTGCTTCGCTGGAAAATAAATGTTCCGGTGATCCGTGTACATATACGGATAATGGAGAGTTGTATTTAAATGAAACTCCGACAAATGGATCAATTCGATATAACTATAAATGCACCAGTACAAGTGGCCAGCTTGACGAATTTGGTTGTAAAAAACACAATAGTGATGTGGCTGGAGACCGTAGCTACTGGGAACGGCAGTATAAGTGGTATTATCCAGATTTTGGAGTATATATAGGGTCATGCATGGAGGGCGAAGTTGCTGAGGGTGCTACTTCTGCCGATTGGGAAAATGCTGATGACTCTACAGCAGTAGAAGAATGTATTGTTCAGGCAAGTATTGATTACTGTAACGACACTTCAATCCCTGAAGTTATTGACCCTTCAGATCAGGCTGGTGATACAACAACCACATGGAATATTCCCGGTGTATTAACAGATTCTCAAGTTTTGGCTCAACTGGGCGGAACCAATCCGTTGGCAACAATGAAAGGATATATTGCTGAAACGGACAGACCTGAAGGAATTATTCAGTCTGTTGCTCAGGATTTGCGCCTTGGGGCCATGTCGTTCCATAATGTCGGAGCAGCGACTGAATGTAGCGCAGAGTACTTAACCGATGGTATAGAACGTTTTTGTCCTGTGGAAAATAAGGATGGTGCAGAGCTGCTTGTTGCATTAAAAGACGGGGAACTCGTAACTGCAAGTAATGATTCCACGTATGCAAGCGGAAAACGAAGGCATGTTGATGATCTTGCCCAGGCGATCAATGATATCCGTGCCACTTCCTGGACACCTCTTGGCGAGGCTATGTACGGTGCCTTAGGATATTACACCCAGAATGAAGAATTCTGCCTGAATTTTGACAACAACGGCAAGTGTTTGGATTGGTGCCTGGAGACAGATAGTAGCGGCAATTGCACAGATCCTGCTGATGATGATCCGGTTCAGTACTGGTGCCAGGATAACCATATTCTGCTGATTACCGAAGGAGAGTCCACAGCTGATATTAATACGAAAATAACAGCTTTTGCTCCCACTGGAACAGAAGATTATGTCAATACCCGTTCAATAACATGCGAATGTCATCCCGATAATATGGATGCCGGGCAGTGTAAGGATGATGTTTTTACGGGTGATGGCGGAACCACTGATACAGAATGTACAGGGAGCCTGTATAGCAGTACCTATCTGGATGACATGACGTGGTGGGGGCAAAATATTCGCTCTCTTTATAAAGACAGATGCGTTGCAGACCCAGATGGTCGTGAAACAGAAAAAGATAACATCTTTACCCATGTGGTTACAACTGGCAGCTTGACAGAAGGTGGGGACGGAGAGTGCGACCCTGCTACTTTGATGCAGGCAGCAGCAGTTAATGGAGGCACAACAGAGTATTACCCAGGTGAAGATCCAGATGATCTGGAGGATAACCTGATGGCTGTTTTGGATGATATTCTCAGCCGGGCCTCCTCTGGTTCCGCAGCTTCAGTTATTTCCAGCTCCAGAAGTGGTTCAGGTGCTGTGTACCAGGCCGTATTCTGGCCTGAATATGAGTATGAAGATACTGCCGGAGATACACAGCAGATAGCTTGGGTAGGGAATGTTCATTCTCTGTTTATGAGTGCTGAAGGGAAGATGTATGAGGATACTAACCATGATGGTAAGCTGGATGAAACTCAGGATAGGCGAGTCATGTTTTACTTCAGTAATACTGTGAATAAAACCCGTGGATGTTATGATATTAATGAGTTCATTTTAACTGGAACTTGTCCGGATGATTCCGAGCCAGAATGTGATGCAACTCCAACAGATGAGGGGGGTGCAGGACATAGTTGTGCAGAAATTAATGATATTAATTATTTATGGTCTGCAAATAATTATCTGGAGTCCTTGAGTGATGCTGATGTCCATACAGCCCGGAAAATTTTCACCTGGAATGATGCCAATAATGACGGAATGGTTGATGATGCAGAATGGTTCCGGCTTAAGAAGAATGTTGATTGGGACACTTTGAATGGCATTGCAGCGGCCACAGCGGATGATGATGTGGATGGTAACGAACGAGGGCCTGTATCATGGGATTTCCTGACTCCTGGTGACACAAATTTTGTCCGTGATGATGGGGGCACTGATCTTGCGACAATATCAGGCTATGAAAATGATGCCTTGAATGCCCTGATAGGCTGGTTGCACGGCGAAGACCAGGCTAATACCGAGAATTTGGTGGACGGAGACGTGAACTTAAATGACAGGATAGACAAGGAGTTGCGCTCAAGGTACTATGAAAAAAACGGCATAGGGTATACCTGGAGGTTAGGCGATGTTATTCACTCTACCCCGATCGTTGTTTCCAGACCAGCGGAAGCCTATAATTATATATACAGGGATCCCACCTATAATGATTTTGTTAATAAATGGGCCAAGCGACGAAGCGTGGTATATTTTGGGGCCAATGACGGTATGCTTCATGCAGTAAATGCTGGGTTCTATTTTGAAAATGGGAATCAGTTTTGCTGTACTGATGAATTGGACACAGATGGAACCTGTAAGAAGGCCCCATACGAATACACGGATACAACAACTGGAATCACAGTCACCGGGGTCTGCGATGGTGCGCCTGATCTCGGAGAAGAGTTGTGGGCCTATGTCCCGTATAATCTCCAACCACATCTGAAATGTCTGGCAGATGAACTGTATGTGCATAAGTATTTTGTGGACCAGGAACCGCAAATCTTTGATGTGCAGATTTTTGCGGAAGAAGAGGCATGCAAGACTAATGGGTTGGATGATCCGGGATGCATACATCCTGGTGGCTGGGGAACAATATTGGTTGGTGCCATGCGTTTTGGTGGCTCGTCGGTCCTGGCAGAATCCCTTGATGATGATCAGCCGGACAGTATTGATGATAAAAGGGAGTTTATTTCTTCCTTTTTTATCCTTGATATCACTAATCCAGAGGTAGATTTGACCGTTGCTGGAGCTGAACCGCTTTTGCTTGGGGAAATGACCCGAACAACGGAAGACAGTAGCGGTACAGATATATATGCTGATCTGAATTATACAACCGCTGTTCCTGCTATGGTGATTATGCGTGATGGAGGCGAGAATGCAGTTACCTCCAAGTGGTATCTGGCCTTGGGCAATGGTCCCACCGAGCAAAGTGGTAAAAATACAGATCAGGCAAAGATTGCGATTTTTCCTCTTGAACGCCTGAAAGGCGAGATGACCTGGTCAACAACTGCGGGAAGCGGGCCTGGAACAGCAGGCAGACCTGTTGCATATACAGGCAATGGAAAGGGTGCTTTTCGTATTTTGAATCAGGAACCGAGTAATGACGGGTTCTATGAACTGCCAGGAAGATTTTTAATACCCAAGGCTATGGGGGTTGATGATCCGACCAGAGATGAACCCGGATTTATTTCAGATATCATTTCAGTAGACTATAATATTGATATGACAGCACCGGATAACCTTGGAGCCCGATATCGTACTGATGCGATTTATTTCGGAACCACTGACGGCAGTGATTTTGCCCAGTACCTTGATGAGGATGCACCGGATGAGCAGTTCTATTGGAACGGCGGAGGCAGGTTATTTCGTATGGTTACTAAAGTGCTGGATTCAAGCAACGAAGAAATAGCTTCGAAACCTTCGGAATGGGCTGCCAGATGGCCGACAACAGAGCCTTCTGCAACTCAGGACAGTGCTGGTCCTGTTCGTATGCTGCTTGATGTGAAACGACCGATTACAGCTGGTCCATCCATCGGCTATGATGGAGAAAACTATTGGATTTATGCTGGAACAGGTCGTTTCTGGGATGAAATGGATAAAACAGATGATGGTTGGTGTATTGGCGGCTCATCTGATACTGCTTGCTGGGATGCGAATGAATCAACTGATCCGACAAAAGAGAAAAGAGTGCAATCAGCTATGTTTGGTGTGAAGGAGCCAACCGCAGATGCTCGTTCCGGTTCGGATTGGGGCTGGGACGCATCTGTAGAACCGGTACTCACAGAAGCTGATATTGCTTCCATCTGTAAGGAGAAAATCTTTACCTGGCAAACTATTGATTGGGACAGAACCAGTCAGGATAATAAGAGTCTGGCACCAGCAGCAGCACCGGGTAAGCGAGGGTTGATGAGAACCGATGATATCGTGGTCGGGACAGATGCTGATGCAACGCTTGGTTGCTTTCATTGCACAACAAATGTAAGTACCGGAGCCTATGATTGTATCCCTTCATCAATTTGCTTTCCAGACAGCATAAATAACTACATGGAAATGGTTTATGAGGAAAATGATGATCTGAATGGGGCACCCACCTTTTCACGGTTGATAGACTATATAGCTGGTACTGGATGTCAAACCGTGAACCAGGGCCTGGTTGACGATCATGTGATATCACAAGAGTTATATAATACGTTAAAAAGCACGTATCAGGACAAAGTGATTGTAACCGGGCTTGATGGCTGGTATCATGAATTTCATGATCCAAGAGAGCGAAATCTGGGCAAAGCAGCTCTGCTTGGAGGGCTCCTGACCTTTACAAGCTATCAGCCTTTTAATGATAAATGTAAGGCTGAGGGACAGAGTTTCTTGTATGGCCTGCACTATCAGACCGGGACAGCACCGGAGAAATCTGTCTTTGGTACCTTTGATGAGTCAGATGGGTCAATTAAATCGGATAGCTCAGGGTCTCGGGTAAATCCAAAACTCGGCTTGGGACGTGGGTTGTCCACAACGCCAAGTATGCATGTGGGATCTTCTGACGACCATGCAGCTAAGGCATTTATCCAGACCAGTACTGGTGAGATTATAGAAGTAACCCAGGAAGAGTTGCCGTATGGTAATACAAAAAGCGGAAGGCAGGGCTGGACTGATCGATGTGAATAATCTCCTGTAAGGGATTCAATAAGAAATATTCTATTCATTATTTTGAGTGCCGTAGGGGCACGGCGTGCCGTGTCCTTACAGTTCAACTATTTCTTGTCGGATTCCTAATAGGGTAGGGCACGCCCCATGCATTCTTACTCTAAACAAGCCAGCAATTCCAGATCGTTTGGAGTTGCTGGCTGTTTTTTTGCTCTACACCAGCTTATCAAACAGATTGAACAGAATTTTCTTCACCAGGGAAGAGCACTTTTTCCTTGACTTCTATGTGTTCCCGCCTATATTTACCCTCTTTATACGTAATTCTCAGACAGCCTGAGCATTGATAAAAACAGTTACAGGCTACAGTATTTTTAAATCCGATAACAATGGGTAATCCCATAACATTTAACTCAAAGAGGATAGGATTATGTCTCAATTGGTAGCCCCTCACGGCGGAAAAGGTCTTGTTTGCGCTCTGCTGCACGGCAGCGAGCTGGTCGCTGAGCAGGAAAAAGCGGCAGGTTTTAAAAAAGTGCAGGTAAGTGCCCGTGCCAAAGGCGACCTGATCATGATGGGGATCGGTGGTTTCTCTCCGCTGGACGGTTTCATGAACAAGGCTGACTGGAAGGGTGTATGTGAGAATTTTCAGCTGGCTGATGGCACTTTCTGGCCTGTACCCATTACGCTGGATATCTCCAAGGAAGATGCAGATGCCATTGAACTGGGCCAAGAGATTGCACTGGAAGCTGATGGCGAGATCATGGCCACCATGAAGGTCAGCGAGAAGTACGAGATGACCGAGGCTGATAAAAGATGGGAATGTGAAAAAGTCTTCATGGGTGAAGGTGAAGAGTCTGTGGATGGCAACTTCTGGAAGATAGCTCCAGAAGATCATCCTGGCGTTATTATGGTAATGAATCAGAAGGATGTCAATATTGCCGGTCCAGTGAAAGTACTGTCTCAGGGCAGCTATCCGGACGAGTACCCTGGAGTCTATCTGACCCCGGCTGAGACCCGTGCTATGTTTGAAGAGCGTGGATGGTCCAAGGTTGCTGCACTTCAGCTGCGTAACCCCATGCATCGTTCCCATGAATATCTGGCCAAGATCGGCATTGAGGTCTGTGACGGCGTATTGATCCATTCTCTGATCGGTAACCTGAAGCCCGGAGATATTCCGGCTGACACCCGTGTCAAAGCTATTGAGATACTGATTGACAACTATTTTGTGAAAGATAATGTTATCAATGGCGGTTATCCGCTGGATATGCGCTATGCCGGTCCTCGTGAAGGCCTGCTCCATGCCACCTTTCGTCAGAACTACGGTATCACCGATATGCTGATCGGTCGTGACCATGCTGGTGTGGGTGATTTTTATGGCCTGTTTGAGGCCCAGGAAATCTTTGATCGTGTTCCCAAAACCGGTGAGCCGGGTAAAGACCTGCTTTGCCAGCCCATGAAGATTGACTGGACCTTTTACTGCCATAAATGTGATGGTATGGCTTCTCTGCGGACCTGTAATCACACCAAGGATGACCGTGTTATCCTGTCTGGTACCAAGCTCCGAAAGGCACTGTCTGAAGGTGCTGACATCGTGGATCATTTTGGTCGTGACGAGGTTCTGGATCACCTCAAGAAGTATTATGCAAGCCTGACCGAAAAGGTTGAGGTCAAAATGCAGGGTGCAGCTTCCGGCGACTCCATGTAATTTCTGGATAGTTGCGTGTAGGGGCAGACCTGTGTGTCTGCCCGGCATATTATTGTAGGGGCTTGTAGGGGCGAATTTCGTATTCGCCCCTATTTTTTTGCCTTACGCCATTATGCAATGCCTGATACTTCTCTGTCAGCTCATAGAGCTTGTCAAGGTAGTCCTTTTTATGAGAGCCACCCACCGTTAAAACGGTGGGCTATTATCAATCACCCCTCCTGGGCGGAGATACTCGGAAAACAGCGTCCCGGTGGGACTGCCGAAATATGTGATGCTAAAGGCATATGCTAACCGTCTTTTAACAGTTTTCTCCTTGACGCTCTGCGCTGAACCGGCTAAATATCACAAACAACTTTTTGAATGCTTCACAGAGTCCATATGAGAAGAAAATTTTATCGTACTCTTATTATATTTCAAAAAAATATTACAAAATTTCCAGGAGGAAAGTCTTATGACAGTCTATGTTACAGGCCACAAAAATCCAGATACCGATTCAGTCACCGCAGCCATTGCTTATGCTGAGTTGCTCAAGGCCAGTGGAGAAGACGCTATCCCGGCTATGCAGGGAGCAATGAATCCAGAAACGGAAACTGTTCTCAAACGTTTTGGTGTAGCAGCACCAGAGATTATGACAGATGCTGCTGGTAAGACTGTGGCTCTGGTTGATCATAGTGACCTGAACCAGGCTCCTGATAATATCAGTGCAGACAACGTGGTTGCTATTGTGGACCATCATAAGATTGGTGATGTAACCACAAATAATCCGATTTTTTGCTGCGTAAAACCTGTGGGCTGCACCGGGACCGTTCTGAAGCAGCTCTATGATACCGAAGGTGTTGCCGTTGATTCTAAAGTTGCTGGTTTGATGCTTTCTGCTATTCTTAGTGATACGGTCAATTTTAAATCCCCGACCTGTACTGAAGAGGATAAAAAAGCCGTTGCTGAGTTAAAGGCCATTGCTTCAGTTGCTGATACTGATGAGTTGTTTATGGAAATGCTCAAGGCCAAAAGTGCGGTTGACGGCGTTCCTGCCAAGGATCTGCTGAATCGTGATTATAAAGATTTTGACATGAACGGCAACAAGGTCGGTTGTGGGCAACTGGAGCTTGCGACACTGGATCAGATTGCTGATATCCGTGATGATCTGTATAAGGCTATGGAAGAGCAAAAAGCAGCTGGTGGTCACCACACCATCCTGTTGATGCTCACCGATGTAGTGAAAGAAGGCACAGACCTGATGATCCTTTCTGATGATCCTGCTCTTGTTGAAGGTGCCTTTGACGGAAAAATGGAAGGAAACTCCATGTGGGTGGATGGTATGATGAGCCGGAAAAAACAGACTGTACCGAATATGCAAAAGGCATTTGGTTGTTGATTGGCTGCTGATTCGGAACTACTCAGCAGGCTGAGTATATTCTGTAAAGGTTGTGTAAAGGTTGTGTAAAGGGTCGGCTATGCCGATCCTTTTTTTGTTTTTCTGGCTCCTCTGCTTTTTTCTGATTCCCAAGCTCCCGCTTGGGAATCCTGATTGCTGAAGCTCTGTTTCCTGTATGAAGCGGAGCTTCACGATGCCTGTGCCCAAGCAGAGCTTGGGCACCAGAAAAACCAGAAAAAGGTAACCAATAAGAAATACTAGACAGGTCGAGAACACAGGGGTTGGCTCCTATGGCACTCGAAATAATGGGTAGAATATAAGAAGATGACAGAAACAACAGTAATGGTAGGGCTGGGCAACAGGAGCTACCCTATTCGGATCAGTTCCGGCCTTATGGAAAAAATAGGGACTGATCTGAAGCAGAAGAATATCGGCACAAAGTACGGGGTTATTGCTGATGAGAATGTTGCGGCTCTGTACGGTGAACAGTGTATGCAATCTCTTCATGAGGCAGGTATACAGGCTCAGCTTATTACCTTTCCTCATGGCGAAGACAATAAAAACATGGCAACCGTGGCTGCCCTATCCAGTGAGCTGGCGCTTAAAGGTTTTGATCGTCGGGATGCCTTGATCGCATTGGGCGGTGGAGTAACCGGAGATATTACCGGTTTTCTTGCTGCCATATATATGCGTGGTATTCCCTTTGTTCAGATACCTACCACGCTTCTGTCTCAGGTTGATAGCTCTGTGGGGGGAAAGACCGGTGTTGATCTGCCGGAAGGGAAGAATTTAGTCGGTGTTTTTTATCAGCCTAAGGCTGTGTATATTGATACAGATGTTCTGAAAACTCTGCCTCCTGATGAGTTGCGGGGAGGACTGGCAGAGGTGATTAAGTACGGTGTGATTCATGATGCTGACTTTTTTTCCTTTCTTGAGCAGAAACGAGAGGCAGTCTTTGCCTTAGAGCAGGATATTCTGACGCAGCTGATTGCCCGTTGTTGTGAAATTAAGGCCTGGGTAGTGGAGCAGGATGAGCGGGAAGGCGGCTTGCGGAGAATATTAAACTTTGGTCACACCATTGGGCATGCTGTGGAGGCTGCTTCGGAATTTCAACTTATTCATGGCAAGGCAGTAGCCATTGGCATGTGTGCTGCTGCTGAGCTGGCTGTGCGAACGGGTTGTCTGGGGGAGAAGGATGCGCTGGCTATCCGAAAATTGATTGAGCAATATCAACTTCCTGTCGCAATACCTGTTGAGCTTGACCGGGACGTAATCAAGAGCTATCTGCTGAGCGATAAAAAGACAGTTGCTGGTCGTGTTTTTTATGTCCTGCCTGAGACCATTGGTCAGGTCATTATTACTGATCAAGTGAGACAGAATGATGTTGATGCTGTAATTGCCTGCTGATTTTTTCATGAAAGGAATTGTATCTCTATATTGAGTTTGCTATACTATTTAATGATAGGCAGAAAAGAGTTGCTGGAAAGAGAAATGCTGTGCGGTTCAGCAAGAAAAAATGAGTAGGGCTGTTTTGCAGATTTTGCAGCCTCCCTGTTTGCACGATTTATTATTTGTGAGGGGCTTAAAAAATGAAAAAAATAATTTTATTGGTGGTGTTAGTTGCCGGAGGAGTTGCCTTGTCGGCAACAGTCTTTGCACAAACTGCGTCACAAACTGGGTCACTAATTCCGGTGTTGTCTCTTCTTCTTTTCGGCCAAGAAGATAACAATGGTTCTGGTGGTTCCGATGTTACAGGAAAATTAAATGATACTGGGATTATTAAGGATATCTCAGGAAACTTATGCAATGGGACAGGGGATACAGATGGGGTTCAGGATTGTTCCCAAGGTCTTGATAAATATGATGGCAGTCAATTTGGTGATGGTGATGCAAATGGTGATGCCGGGTTCAGTTTTACTGAGATCAATAATGGAGCCTGTGTACTGGATAATGTTACAGGTCTAGTCTGGGAAGTCAAGACGGCCTCGAATGCTAGTGATAAATATAAGTTGGAAACAGCAACGAGTTATGCAGAAAGCTTTAGTGGTTGTGGTAATACATACAGCTGTCGTCTTCCTACAGTTAAAGAATTGTTGAGCATAGTTTCGTACGGTGCTTTAGCATTACCCTTGATTGATACAGATTATTTCCCGAATACCCCCCAGTTCGCGGTTTATTTGAGCGGGACTGAAGTTGCCAATGGCTCGAGTACTTCTTCTGGAAAAGTTTGGGGTGTTAATTTTTTTACTGGATTTACAGACCCTAATATTTCGCAGAGCACTAGCGACTATAATGTACGGGCAGTGTGTACAGCACCCTGAGTAAACAACTAACTTTGATTTGAGCGGAGGATATATACCATGCGAAAACTTATCCATTTGATGACGTTTATTCTGCTTTTGCTTGGGACGGTAAGTTGGGCTTCAGCAGCATGCGATACCGATTTATCTGCTTCAACGCCGAGTTCGCAGTTCTCTGTAGACGCAGTAAATGGCACTGTAATAGATACAAAAACAGGCCTGATGTGGAAGCAATGCCTAGAGGGAGATCCTGACTGTTCTGGAGATCCGCCCAAATACACCTGGACCAATGCAGTCAATCAAGTTGATGCAGCCAACCTAAACTCAGGATTTGCCGATTTTACAGACTGGCGTCTGCCGAATATCAAGGAGCTGCAGTCTATTGTTGAAGAACAGTGCTCATCCCCTGCAATCAATGAAGATATCTTTCCTGGCACTGTTGCTGAAAAAATCCTGAGCAATTCCCCGAAAGACAGCTCTACTTGGTTGACGATTGACTTCAGCTCCGGTGCCACACTATCTTCTGATGCTGAAAATTATGTCCGCCTTGTGCGTGATGTGCCAGAATAGTACGTTTGGTTCTCAGTTTTTGACCCTCTTGAAAAAAAACGAAAGATCAGGTATCCTTCTGGATATTTGATCTTTTTTTTGTCACTAGCTGCTTGTGAACTCTATTCATATACCTTTAAAAGAGATAAAAGCGTAACACCATGCCAATTTACGAATTCTATTGCCAGGATTGCAATACCATCTTTAATTTTTTTTCCAGCCGAATCAATACGGAAAAACGTCCGGATTGCCCCAAATGCGGACAAAAAGAATTGAGCCGTCAGATGTCCCGCTTTGCTGTGATTGGCAAGGCCAGGGAAGAGGATGCGGATGATCCTTTAGCTGGCATGGATGAAAGCAAGATGGAACAGGCTTTTGAGGGCTTGATGCGGGAAGCTGAAGGAATGAACGAGGAAGATCCCCGTCAGATGGCGCAGTTGATGCGAAAATTTACCGATAAAACCGGTATCTCAATGGGCGAGCAGATGGAAGAGGCCCTTTCCCGAATGGAGGCTGGAGAAGACCCGGATCAGATTGAGCAGGAAATGGGAGATCTTCTTGATTCTGACGATGCCTTTTCTCTGGATGGCCTGAAAAAAAAATTGAGCTCCGGTACACGCCCACCGGTTCATGATGAGACCCTGTATCAACTGTAGAGGTTGCGAGGGAAAGTTTGCCCTTTTTATAGCGTGTAGACTACAGGTATACCGGGCAGACACACAGGTCTGCCCCTACAGCTAAAAATCGAAACCTTATTTTTGTGACCCCCCTAACCGGAGAGTAGTATGGGAACAGATAATCTTGTCTTTCTTGAAGCACTGGAATGGTTTGATGAAACCGGCCAGGAGTTGCTCTATCGATTACCAGAGTCTGGATCCGGGGAAATTAAGTACGGTGCTCAGCTGACCGTGCGGGAAAGTCAGGCAGCAGTACTGTATTATAAAGGCAGGGCAGGGGACGCCTTTGGTCCTGGACGGCACACTCTGAAGACTGGTAATATTCCGATTATTACCAAGATCCTCTCTATCCCCTGGGCAGGGACCAGTCCTTTGCGGGCAGAGGTCTATTTTGTTAACCTGAAGGTCTTCCCCAACCTGAAATGGGGTACCCGTGACCCGGTGGCATTTCGCGATTCCGAGCTGGGCTTTGTTCGGCTTCGGGCGCATGGGGTCTTTAATATCCGCATTGTTCAGCCGGTCTTGTTTATTAATACCCTGGCCGGAACAATGGGCAAATATAATACCGAACAGATTGAAGACTATCTGCGACGGGTTATTGTGTCCCGGCTCAATGATTATCTTGGCGAGACCCTGGAAACCCTTTTTGATCTGCCTGCGCAGTTTGATGAGTTGGCAGCAGGATTAAAAAAACGGCTGGTCAAAGACTTTATTCGTTTTGGTTTAGCCCTGGATGAATTGTATATTTCTTCCATAACTCCCCCTGAAGAGGTACAGGCTGCCATTGATGATCGCAGTCGTTTGGGAGCGATTAAAGACATGGACAAGTTTATTCAGATGAAGGCAGGCATGGCTATGGAAAAAGCAGCCCAGGCCAATAACGAGGCCGGAGCTGGTTTGGGTCTGGGGATGGGGATGATGATGCCTGGCATGTTTGCCAATGTGACCAATGCCCAACAGAGTAATGTGCAACAGCAGAACAGTGGTCAAGCATCTTCAACCAAGCCAACAAGCGTACCAACAACCGAATGTTCAGATTGTACCAATACCATAGCTGCTGATGCCCGTTTTTGCCCGTTTTGCGGGCATCAGCAGGTGGTTCTTTTGCAATGTGGCAATTGTGAAAAAAATTTAACTCCAGGCGCAAAGTTCTGCTCCAGATGTGGTCATCGGGCAGATGAAAAACCTGCTGCCCCGATTTGCCCGCATTGTCAGAACGAAAATCTTCCTGGTGCAAAGTTTTGTGATAATTGTGGTCAACAGGTCTCCTGATTCTTCCCCTGAAAAGAAGATTTGCTTACCGAATAATTTTTTTGGAGGGATGAAGACCTGAGTCAGCAGTGGTGTTGGGCATAAGTATCCCATCTGGTCCTATCAGGGTACCAGGATTCGTTACCGAGTTACAGCCTGTTTGGACCCGATCACCAAGAATAGCGCCGAATTTCCGTAGCCCTGTATCAATGAGCCCCTTGTCTGTTCTGAGTTGTACGTTTCCTGGAAGAAAGCGCAGGTTAGCAAACTTTGTTCCAGCCCCGAGATTGGCATCATTGCCTAGGATAGAGTCTCCCAGGTAGGCAAAATGACCAGCCTTGGCGTCGTTGAAAAATATGGAATGTTTTACCTCTGTGGCGTGACCAATAACGCAACGTTTTCCTGTAAGGCAGTATCCTCTTATGTAGGCACCTTGTCGTACTTCTGTGTGGTCTCCTATAATCGCAGGTCCTTTGATCAGGGATCCTGATTCAATCATTACACCCTTGCCCAGCTGAATCTTTTGTCCCATAATAACGACGCCAGCCATGATAACAGAAGCTCCAGGAAGCGGCTGGCCATCCCGGAGGACAGATAATTTTCCTTTTCCCACATTATCCCAGGAAATGGCACATCCTTTGCTACTGTGCAGGCAATTATTATAGTAGATCAGGTGGTTTTTCAGAGGAACCCCATCCAGCAGCTCTTCATGCTTGAATGCGCTGTAGTCCTGGCTGTTCATATAGGTCTTTAAATTGATCAAGCCACCCCAGACAGCGTCTGTTCCCTGGAAAATTTTTTTATGGTCAAATTCGGTGAGGTCAAAAAATGATGCAGCTTCAAGCATTGTTTCTCCTGAACGTGTAGAGTTGAGTTGTGTAGAAAGACATTTAGTGCTAGTAGTTGTTTTTTTGCGTTTCTGTTTGTCCTGGTATAAAAAATGAGCCTGTTTTTCGTGGTAACAGTTTCAAAGAAAGAGAAGATAGTGTAAGATTGCCGTGTTTTTCCCATGGAGTTGTCATACCTCCCTTGACGTACTATAAGGTTATGTTTACTTTCTTTCAACTCTTCATGCAGCAAACAGTAATGTCTCCAGTGCGGCCTTTAGGGATCTGGTAGTAACTATATGATATAAAGAGGATAAAGATGGAAATTGACGACTCGTTATCAGCCAGTATGGATGATTTCGCAGAAAATACCCAAGATATGGATATACCGGAAGAGCTGCCCATGATGGCAGTTCGGGATGTGGTTGTTTTTAACTACATGATTCTCCCACTTTTTGTCGGACGTCCTGGTTCTATATCAGCAGTAAACGAGGCCATGGAAGGCGATAAGCTCCTGATGTTGGTCACTCAAAAAGATGCAACCAGTGACGACCCGGAACCGGAAGATCTGTATCAGGTTGGCATGGTTTCCATGATTATGCGGACCTTAAAACTGCCGGACGGAAGACTGAAGGTTTTGGTCCAGGCCTTGTCTAAGGCTGAGATAAAATCATATGAGCAGAAAGACCCCCATTTCCGGGTAAATGTTGGTTTGCTTGATGAGGAAATCACTGAGGAGGTGACTGTAGAAGTAGAGGCCTTGATGCGTCTTGTCCGGGAGCAGACCGAGAAGATTATGTCGCTTCGCGGTACTCTTTCAGCTGATTTAATGGCGATTGTGAATAATATTGAGGAGCCAGGCCGTCTTGCTGATTTAGTGGGTTCTAATCTCCGGCTCAAAGTCGCTGAATCGCAGAAGATTCTTGAAAGTTCAAACCCTGTGGAACGACTGCGTCTTGTAGCAGACCTGCTTAATAAAGAGATGGAAGTTGCCACGGTTCAGGCAAAAATTCAATCTGATGCCAAGGAAGAGATGTCGCGCTCACAACGGGAGTATTTTCTTCGTGAGCAGATGCAGGCCCTGAAAAAGGAGTTGGGTGATGATGATGCCTATTCTCAAGAGATTGAAGAGTTGGGCAGGAAAATTAAAAAGAAAAAAATGCCCAAGTATGCCCGCAAAGAGGCGCGTAAGGAACTCAAGCGTCTTGAAATGATGCATCCTGATGCGTCTGAAGCCAACATCATTCGCACCTATATTGAATGGATTATTGACTTGCCCTGGAAGAAATCTTCCAAGGATTTTCTGGATCTGGAAAAAGCAGCCCAGGTTTTGGATGAGGATCATTACGGCCTGGAAAAAATTAAGGAACGGATTCTTGAGTTTCTTGCTGTACGAAAACTGAATAATGATACCAAAGGACCGATTCTCTGTTTTGCCGGCCCTCCTGGAGTTGGTAAGACTTCTCTGGGACAAGCAGTTGCCAAGGCAATGGGGCGTAAGTTTTATCGATTATCTCTTGGTGGGATGCGTGATGAGGCTGAGATTCGGGGACATCGCCGTACCTATATCGGAGCCATGCCTGGTCGTATTCTCCAGGGCTTGAAAAATGTAGGAACCAATAATCCTGTTTTTATGATGGATGAGATTGATAAAGTCGGTTCTGATTATCGGGGTGATCCCTCATCAGCTCTGTTGGAGATTCTTGATCCTGAGCAAAATAATAGTTTTTCTGATCATTATATGAACATGCCCTTTGACATGTCCAAAGTCATGTTTATTACAACTGCCAACCGGACAGACACCATTCCCGGGCCGCTGATGGACAGGATGGAGGTTATCCGGCTTGCTGGCTATACATTGGAAGAAAAAACAGTTATTGCGAGGAAATATCTGCTGCCAAGACAGGTGAAGGAAAACGGGATCAAACAGCGGCTTGTCAAGCTGAACGATGAGACCTTGAAATTTATCATCACGCATTATACTCTGGAGGCCGGTGTCAGGAATCTGGAGCGGGAGTTGGGCAAGATCTGCCGTAAGCTGGCGCGAAAAATTGCTGAAGGTGGTAAAGGGCCGTATACGATTTCTCAGAATACGTTGAAGAAATACTTGGGGCCACACAAATATCTGCCGGAAACCGAGTTAGATACCTTGCAACAGCCAGGCCTGGCCATTGGTCTTGCCTGGACTTCAGTTGGCGGAGCCCTGCTCCATATCGAAACTTCAGTGCTTCCAGGAAAGGGGAAACTTTTATTGACTGGTCAGCTTGGGGATGTGATGAAGGAATCAGCTCAGGCTGCTTTGACCTATTGCCGGAGCCGGGGCAAGGCCTTGGGTGTAAGCGAGGAGTATTTTGATACCATTGATATCCATGTTCATGTCCCTGCCGGAGCTATTCCTAAGGACGGTCCGTCAGCCGGTATTACTATGACAACAGCTCTCTGTTCGGCCATTACCGGGAAAATGGTAAAAAAAGGCATGGCCATGACTGGCGAAGTAACCCTGAGAGGGCGGGTGCTTCCCATTGGCGGTTTAAAAGAAAAATCGCTTGCTGCGTTGCAGGCTGGCATTAAACAGATTATCATTCCGCAGGACAATGAAAAGGATCTTGTTGAAATTCCAGAAGAAATGCGTAAAAAGCTATCCTTTTTCCCCGTAGAGCATATGGATGAAGTTATTGAACATGCTCTTGGTGATTTGAAAAAAACAGCTGGAAAAAAGAAGTAATGTATAGTATGCTTTTATCCTCTAAGCGGTCAGGGTAAATCATGCAAGCAAAAAGTATACATGGAAATTGCCGGGAGACGCAGGGATTCATCGGTAATTTTTATAGTAATGAAAAGGATCTTTTGGAAATTCCAAAAGAAAATTCGTAACAAAACTTCCTTTTTTTCAGGAGAGCACATGCATGAAGTTATTAAGCATGTTGCTGGTGATAAAAAAAACTGGAAAAAAGAAGTAATATATAGTATGCTCTTATCCTGACCAAGAGGTCAGGGTAATCATGTATGTAATGTAAGCAAAAAGTATACATGAAAATTGCCGGGAGACTCAGCGAGTCATCGGCACTTCCTTTGAGGGAGGGAGAATTGAGGAATTTTTTTCCGCAATCAGGTCTAACAGCCGCTCCGCCCAATCTTTTTTTACCTGTCAGGATTTCCATCAGTGTTTTACAGATGCGTTTTTCCGCACGGTATCGTCTGTTATTATCAAGTTGAGCATATTCTGATTGACCTGTCCTGTCATCTCAAGAGCGGACTGATTTGTTCTGTCTGTTGATGATCCTCAGTTTGCCGTCATGGCAGAACCGGTTCGTTTACAGATAACCTCTTCCGTTTTTGCAGAACCAATTTTTGAGAGAAAAAATGGTGATTGAGCGCTTCCGTATGCTGAGATGGCTCCTGTGCCGTATTTATCCTCAAGCCGTAACGCGGTTATAACTTTAAAATACTCTTTTTACTATTTTTATTAGTAATACCCTACATAGTTCAGGCTTAAGAAAGAACTATAATAATAACCAGTTAACAAACAAGGAGAAATCATGACTGCAAGATTAATGGAATTGGAAGAACAGGATTACGGGCATAAGCCGATAGAAGTCCGTGAGACAGATAAGTATAAAGAAGAATATGTTAGCTCTTTTGTCGATAAATGGGATGAGCTTATCGGCTGGGATGCCCGTGCTGAGAGTGAAGGAAACTTTTTTATAGATATTCTTAAGGAGCGCGGCGCAGAACGGATTCTTGATGTATCTACCGGCACAGGATATCATTCTGTGCAGTTGTTAAAAGCAGGTTTTGATGTGACCAGTGTGGACGGAAGTCCGGTTATGCTGGCAAAAGCCTTTCAGAACGCCAAGAAGCACGGTTTGGTACTCCGGACTGTTAATGCGGACTGGCGCTGGCTGAATAAGGATGTCCATAGTTCGTATGATGCTGTTATCTGTTTGGGCAATTCTTTTACGCATCTTTTCGATGAACGTGACCGTCGGAAGTCTCTTGCCGAGTATTATGCTGTGCTGCATCATAATGGTGTGTTAGTTATTGATCATCGGAATTATGACACTATGCTTGATGATAAATTTAAATCTCAGCATAAATATTATTACTGCGGTGAAAATGTGAGCGCAGAGCCAGAACATATAGATGAAGGGCTAGCGCGTTTTAACTATGTTTTTCCGGACAAATCATCGTACCATCTGAATATGTTTCCTTTGCGCAGAGAATATATGCGCCGACTGATGAAAGAAGTCGGGTTCCAGCGTATTCAAACCTACGGTGATTTTGAGGAAACCTACAAGCAAGATGACCCCGACTTTCTCGTTCATGTTGCAGAAAAAGAGTATCTGCTGGAGGAAGAAGGTAATGAGTAGTGAGTACTCAGATGTGGTCGAGCAGTCAAGAGACTACTATAACAGCGCGGATGCTGATGAATTCTATTATAATATCTGGGGCGGTGAGGATATCCATATCGGTATGTACGAAAAAACCGAAGATGATATACGAACGGCAAGCAGGCGGACTGTAGCTCATCTGGCTGCTTGTGTAACCGAACATCCCCGTAATGGCTCAATAAAAAAAGTTCTTGATATTGGGTCGGGTTATGGTGGAGCAGCCCGCTATTTAGCGAAGCAGTACGGATGGAATATATCGTGCCTGAATCTGAGCGAAGCTGAAAATGAGCGGAACCGGAAGAAAAATAAGGAAGCTGGACTGGATGATCTCATTGAGGTCGTTGACGGCAGCTTTGAATCCCTTCCTTTTGATGATTCTTCGTTTGATTTGGTCTGGTGCCAGGATGCTATCTTACACAGTGGAGATAAAGCAAGGGTCTTTGAGGAGGTTCACAGAGTACTTCGACCTGATGGGGAGCTTATTTTTACGGACCCTATGCAGAGCGATAATTGCCCGGAAGGAGTACTTGATCCCATACTTGCACGTATTCATCTTGACCATCTGGGCTCCTTTGCTTTATACAAGGAGCTTGCAGAGGAAAAAGGATTTCGTGTTCTGAATGTGGAAGAACATACAGAGCAGCTCTCCACACATTACGCACATGTGGCAGATGAAACCAGGAGAAATTATTCTGTAATATCTCAGTACTCAAACCCGGATTACCTCGACAGGATGCTTACTGGCCTTGAGCACTGGGTCAGTGGCGGTAAAAAAGGGTATCTTGCATGGGGCATACTCCATTTCCAGAAAAAAACATCCTGACGAGCCTCTGTAACAAAAAAGATATATTATGAAGCCTGACTTTATCGAATACATCCAAAATCACGTTGTGCTGGGCGATGGAGCCCTTGGCTCCTACCTTTTTGAAAGGGGGGTTGAGCGTGGACGTAATTTGGATTTGATGAATATCCAGTCACCTGATACGATCTTGAATGCTCATGAAGAGTATATCAGGGCAGGAAGCCAGTTGATTGAGACCAATACCTTTGGTGCAAATCGGTTTAAACTGCGTGAGGCTGGCGTTGAAGAGCAGGTATGGGAGATTAATCGGGCCGGAGCGGAAATTGCAGTAAAAGCGGCAGGACATCAGGTCTATGTAGCTGGTTCTGTAGGTCCTTCTGGGATTAATTTTTCCAATGATGATCAAGAAATTACTTCTGATGATATACGGGAGAGTTTCTCTGATCAGATACGAGGTTTGGCAGAGGGAGGAGTCGATGTCCTGATTATTGAGACATTTTCCTCTCTTGATGAAGTGTTACTTGCCATTGAGGTGGCCCGGAGTGAGGCACCAGAACTCCCTGTTATTGGTCAGATGGTTTTTCCTGCCCATGGAATGACCGTGCAGGGAGATGAAGCTTTGGTGTGTGGACGGGCCATGATCCAAGCCGGGGCTTCCGTAGTGGGGACCAATTGCGGGCGCGGTATTGATAGGATGGTTGCGACCATTAGCAACCTGTCTGGTTTGGCAGGTGAAGGGGTTCCGCTCTCTGCTTTTCCTAATGCCGGCATGCCTGAGTTAGTAGGACATCGCATGATCTATCCTGCTCAGCCTGGCTATATGGCCACTCGAGCCAGGGAGATGATCCGTAAGGGAGTGCATCTTATTGGCGGTTGTTGCGGTACTGCTCCTGCTCATATTCAGGAGTTTCGTTCTGCCCTTAAAATTAAGCCGGTACGAGTCCAGGTTCAAGAGGTTCCTGTTGCAGAGGATGTTCAGGAAGAGAGCTTTGCTGAGCCACAGAATGGTGGTTTTCTGGAAAGCCTTCAGCCAGGACGATTGCCTATAATTGCGGAGCTTGACCCACCGACCCATTTAGATGCAGAGCCTGTTTTAGCTGGTGCTGAACAACTGGCAAAAGTCGGAGTCGATGCCATCTCGCTGGGTGAAAACCCCTTGGCCATCCTGCGTGCAGGAAATCTCGGTGTGGCCTCCCTGATTCGCCAACGTACTGGTCTACAGACCATTATTCACCAAACCGGACGTGACTTGAATGGCCTTGGCCTCCAATCCCGGATGATGGAAGCGCATCTCCTTGGGATAGAGGCTGTGCTTGCAGTATCCGGGGACTCGGCCGCAGGCACGGATCAGCCAGGAGTGAGCGGAATCTTTGATCTGCGTTCATCAGGCTTGATCAGAATGCTGGACAGTATGAACCGGGGAATGAATATGGCTGGGCGTTCTCTCAAGGAACAGACGAATTTTTCCATAGGGGCAGCTTTTAGTTTTCCGCCTACCTCTCCTGATCTGCAAATTCGGCGGTTGGAGAAAAAGGCTGCACTTGGAGCACGTTATGCTATGACCCAACCGCTTTTTTCCGTTGATGCGGTTGAGCAGATGATGGAGCGAGTAGAGAATATAGATATTCTTATCTTCCCAGGTATCTTCCCTCTTATTTCCTCTCGCAATGCTGAGTTTCTTCATAATGAAGTACCAGGAATTTATGTTCCTGAAGAGCTGCGAAAACAACTTGCCCGTTTTGATGAGGTTGCTGACCAGCGTAAGGTTGCTTTGGAGTATACATCGGAATTGGTAGAAGGAATTTCTTCCTTTATTGATGGATTGTACTTGATTAGTCCATTGAATAAATGGGATATTATTCTTGATTTCGTTGTTCAGGCTCGCCAGGCGGGCTGGAAAGGGAGTGGACGGGCGGATAAATTGGCATCAACTCGCTGAAATTTCAAGTAACTCTTTTGATTTTATCAGTGTGATTCTTAAGGCTCTTCAGGGATTTCCAGGGTTCATCGGATTACCTGCCGGACGCCTCCTGTAACCCAATGGGTTTAAGAAAACCTGTTGAGTATCTTGCAATATTTGGCATGGCCAATATTAAAAAACAAAACACGGTCTAAGACCGGTCGTAGTTGCTCTCTTTGAATCACTGAAAAAGAAAGTCGTGTAAAATACCGTCGGCAGGGTATCCTCTGCTGTTTGAACTGGCAGGTATGCCCTTAATCGTCAGTGGTTGGATAAATTGAGAGTATTTTGCGTTAAATGAGTGTATGAGAATATCTGAGGACTTGTTTTTTTCAACAGACCTGGTAAGGGTGGGGTTGAAATTGAACAGTAAGACCAACTACCGGCTGGGAAGCCTGCCGGTCGCTGGACTTTCAGTCCGTTTTTTTTAAATTCACCGAATTTTAGTCGGTGAGTCATTTAGTTAAGGAGAATTTTTTATGTCAAGTCATCTTTTTACTTCAGAATCTGTTTCAGAAGGCCATCCTGACAAGGTGGCTGATCAGGTTTCCGATGCTGTCTTGGATGCCATTCTGGAGCAGGATCCACATGCGCGGGTTGCCTGTGAGAGCTTGGTTACTACTGGTCTCGCCATGATTGCTGGAGAAATTACCACTTCTGCCTGGGTGGATATGCCGGAGATTGTCCGTCAGACCATCAGAGGTATTGGGTATAATTCTTCAGATATGGGCTTTGATTGGCAGTCTTGCGCTGTTATGACCTCTATTGACAAGCAGTCAGTCGACATTGCTCAGGGAGTTGATGAGGGGACCGGGCTTGACCTGGATCAGGGAGCCGGAGATCAGGGGTTGATGTTTGGTTATGCCTGTGATGAAACCAAGGTACTTATGCCCATGCCCATAGCCTATGCTCATCGTTTGGTAAAATGCCAATCTGAAGTGCGAAAAAACAGGGTGCTGCCGTGGCTCCGTCCTGACGCCAAGAGCCAGGTCACCATTCAGTATGAAGACAACGTGCCCAAGCGGATAGAGGCAGTGGTTGTTTCTACCCAGCATAGTGAGGATGTTTCCTATGCAGATCTGAAGGAAGGGGTGATGGAGGAGATTATTAAACCTACCTTGCCGGCAAACATGATTGATGAGAATACGAAATACTTTATCAATCCGACTGGTCGTTTCGTCATCGGCGGGCCTGTGGGTGATTGCGGCGTTACTGGCCGTAAGATTATTGTTGACTCCTATGGTGGACGTGGTTCCCATGGTGGTGGTGCCTTTTCTGGTAAGGATCCTTCCAAGGTAGATCGTTCTTCCTCCTATATGGGCCGCTACGTTGCCAAGAATATTGTTGCTGCTGGCCTTGCATCAACAGCCGAGGTTCAGGTGGCCTACGCTATTGGTATTGCCAAGCCGGTTTCCATTAATGTGAACACCTTTGGTACAGGCAAGGTTTCTGAAGAGCGTCTGATTCAGCTGGTTGATGAGGTCTTTGACCTGCGTCCCAAGGCGATTGTTCAACAGCTTGACCTGCTTCGCCCTATTTATAAGAAAACAGCGGCATACGGTCATTTCGGTCGTGAATTGCCCGAGTTTACCTGGGAGCGAACAGACAAGGCTGAAGAGCTGAAGAGCGCAGCAGGAATCTAAAGAATTTCTGTTTATCTCTTGCAGGGGATACGGTACGCCGTGCCCCTATTTTCGAAATAAGGGATGGAATATTTCTTATTGAATCCCTTATTGTTTTTTGTATATTTGATGCCGAGCGATGCGTCATGCCTTGCTCGGTTTTTTTTATAATCTCCTCCGCAGGATTGTGTTGGTTATTTTTTGCGGAAGAGAAGTGAGTTATCTTAAAGGAGTACGTTGTATCATGAGTGATTATAAAGTTGCAGATATGAGCCTTGCTGAATGGGGACGCAAGGAAGTCGCTATTGCTGAGACAGAGATGCCTGGCCTGATGGCCTTGCGCGAGGAATATGGTCAGGAAAAACCTTTAAAAGGTGCCCGGATTGCCGGCTGCCTGCATATGACCATCCAAACCGCTGTTTTAATGGAAACCTTGGTCGAGCTGGGAGCAGAACTACGCTGGTCTTCCTGTAATATTTTTTCCACCCAGGATCAGGCAGCAGCAGCAATGGCTGAGGCTGGCATTCCTACCTTTGCCTGGAAGGGCGAGACAGAGGAAGAGTTTTGGTGGTGCATTGAGCAGACTATTTTTGGGCCTGATGGCTGGAAGCCCAATATGATTCTGGATGATGGCGGTGATCTGACCCAGATCATGCATGAGAAATATCCGGAAATGATGAAGGATATTCGTGGGATTTCCGAAGAAACCACCACTGGTGTGCATCGCCTGAACGAGATGGCCAAGGAAGGCTCCTTGCTTTCTCCGGCCATTAATGTTAATGATTCCGTTACGAAATCAAAATTCGATAACCTGTACGGGTGCCGTGAGTCATTGATCGATGGGATTAAACGGGCCACGGATGTCATGATTGCCGGTAAGATCGCTGTGGTTATCGGGTACGGAGATGTGGGCAAAGGTTGTGCTCAGGCCCTGCGCGGTATGGGAGCCATTGTTTATGTGACAGAGATTGATCCTATTTGTGCTTTGCAGGCTGCAATGGAAGGTTTCAAGGTTGCCACCATGGAAGAGGCTGCTGCGGTTGGTGATATGTTCATTACCTGCACTGGTAACCTGGAGGTTATCAGCAGAGCCCATATGGATAAGATGAAGGATCAGGCCATTGTCTGCAATATTGGTCATTTTGATTCTGAAATTGATATTGCTGGACTCGGCGACCTGGAATGGGAAAACATTAAACCCCAGGTGGATCATGTGATCTGGCCGGATGGCAAGCGCATCATTGTGCTGGCTGAAGGCCGATTGGTGAACCTTGGATGTGCAACCGGGCATCCCAGCTTTGTTATGAGTAATTCCTTTACTAATCAGGTTCTTGCTCAGATTGAATTATGGAAGAACCATGCTCAGTATGAGAAGCAGGTGTATTTTCTCCCGAAAAAGCTTGATGAGATGGTAGCTCGTTTGCACCTGGGAAAAATTGATGCTCATCTCACTGTGTTGAGTAAAGAGCAGGCCGACTATATAGGCGTTCCTGTTGAAGGCCCCTATAAACCGGAATATTATCGCTATTAAGCGAGACAAAGAGATATTGAGCTGTACGTTATAACCAGCTCTGTCAGAAAGGCACAGGGATTTTCTCTGTGCCTTTGTTGCTTTTTTCAATATATTATATTGTCTTTTTGACGCATTCTTTGGTAAACATGAATGAATAGTGCCTCAATATTTTGTTAACACAGGCCCCTGACAGCCTTTTTCTGCTAGCTGGTTAATCTTTTAATTTTACACCAGAAAAAAATGGACATTTGAGATTTTTCTGGTATTAATGTAATAAAAAACGATTTGTCATTGGTAACCAAGG
>NZ_JALAAI010000025.1:0-35788 GCF_052785085.1 Candidatus Electrothrix sp. | reverse complement strand
TTCCTTAAAAACATTATCGAATTTACAAAGAGAAATCATACAACGGCTCAATTTGGATCCATTTGTTTATCATGGGCTTGAGAATTAAAAATACTATAATCTCAAATGAGCGAATGGGGAGATATATTTATCAATGAAATTCTGCATGAAATCCTCCCCGACGCCGCTCCGGTCCAGAACCTCCCGGACAGCATCTTCATCAAACGTTTTTGTGGCCCTGACAACATAGCGCAGCAAAAGCTCCAGCATTTCAAGTGCGTCCTGTTTTTCACCGGCATCCTGCAGGAGCGAGAGTATTTTGGGCAGCCTGGAATGCAGGTCAGGATCAAAAATATGCCGAAGCACCAGCAGAGTGATGCGGTCAAATACCCCGCCCCGGATCTCCTCATCTGAAAGTACAGACAGATCATGTACTTTCCAGCTGAAATTCGGAATAAATGGAGCCAGCTCATCGTCGTTCTGGACAATGAGCGAACTGAACCGGTCAGAAAACCGCCATTTCTTTCGCCCGTGATACAGCACCAGTGGAACCACGGCAGGCAGTTTCCGGTCTTTCGGGTGCTGTTTGCGGTGCTGTTCCCAGAACCTGACCAGGTAGCGCAGGAGTTGCAGGCCCGTCCAGGGGTCGGGAGAGCTTTTATGCTCGAACAGCAGGTAAAGGTAGAGCATGTGCTCCTGATAACGCACCCTGTACAGCAGATCCGAGAAATGCTGGCGAAGTTCCTTTTCCACAAAGGAATCCTTGACCGCTGTCAGTGATTCCAGATCAATCTTCCGCAGGATTGCCCTGGGTAGATATTCCCGCAGAAACCCGGCAGCGATCTCTTTCCTGCCAAAGGTTTCGCGGAAAAAACTGTCATGCGGGTTGGTTACATCGCTCATCTGTCACATTCGCCTGTTATCAAATATGTAGGGGCAGGCCCCTGTGCCTGCCCGGTCAATCTTCCGTTGTGGTCAGCAGTAAGGGCGATTCGCGAATCGCCCCTACGTCGTAACCCCGTTCCAAAACCGGTCTAAGCAACTATTTCCCCGGCCAAGGCAAGGGCATGAAGATACAATCGCTCACTCAAATAAAAACCGGCTTCATTTCGCAAGGCATCAAGATGCGGTCGAAGCTCCGTGGTCAGTCCTTTTTTCTTTGCCTCCAGCAAAACACCGATTATTCCCACACACCTTCCGCAATGAGAAGGCCGGAATACAGGCTGCCGAGCAGAGGAAACTGACCAATTGCCACAAGATTGGTCAGGGGCGATGTGTTGCTGACAATGATCATAAGCGTCCTGCATCACGCAGCGCAGCCATATCATCATCCAGATCATCCATGTCGTAATGCGGCCCGATGCGACGCGAGACAAGCAGCTGACGAAATTCCCAAAGTGACATGTCCGCCAGTTCACGAGCCTTGCCGACGGAAAGGCGGCGGGCGGAATAAAGTGCAAGTGCCATTTCAATCCTGAGTTCATTCAGAGTCAGCCGGGAGGAATCAAGTATATCCTGCGGAATGTTCAGTACATTTGCCTTATTCATTAACACACCTCCTGTTTTTCACATGAAAACCTCGTTCCATCGTAACCCCGTTCCAAAACCGGTCAAGTCGACAACTGAAAGCTCGGGTTATCAAAGAATCATTGAATTGATTGGTCGTAACCCCGTTCCAAAATCCGGTCAATAACTTTTTTGCCGCCGCAGGCACCACCCACAAAGTGGTATTTTTTTCTGTAACGCCGATACAGAGCGGATCGCGGACCTCCCAGGTTTTTCTGTCCTTAAGAGGTTCACACATACTACACATTACAACAGGATAAAATCCGGGTCATTTGAACCCGTTCTCATATTTCCTCCCTCGTGTATGAATCATTACAGCTATAATAATCCACATAAAGTCTTATGTCAAAGCCCCTACGAATCGCGAACTTCCTCTGTTCTCTCATCATAATACACTTTTTCCAAAAAAAGCCCACAGGCCGGAGCTGTCGGGGCAGCCTTTTTCCGATCTCTGGCTCCAAGAATGGCAGCAAACTGGTCAGTACTCAGGCGGCCAATTCCCACCCAAAGCAGGGTGCCAACCAAGTTCCGCACCATATGGCGGAGAAAACCGTCACCGGAAAAACAGAAAGAAAAATGCTCAGGCCGGGCCGGATCAACAAGGCATTGGGTATGGAACAGGGTACGCACAGCTCCTCGCCCGGTAGTTCGGCTTCGATCCCGGCTGCCTACTGCCTCAAAACTGCTAAAATCATGGGTGCCGATCAGGAGGTTCAGGCTGGCCTGGAGTCTCTCTGGCTGGAAAGAACAGGGGAAATGGGTACGATAAAGACGTTCTGCTGGTAGCTGAAGCGGGCCGGTAAAAATATCATAGCGGTAGCTCTTGCCCTGGGCAGAAAAACGGGCATGAAAATCAGGAGAAACATCAACAGCATCAAGAATACGAATATCCTTGGGCAACATGGAGTTGAGGGCCTTGCCAAAGGCTGAAGCAGGCATGGGGGCAGTGGTTATAAAATTTGCTACCATGCCCAAGGCATGCACCCCGGCATCCGTGCGCCCTGCCCCATTGATTTGCACACTTTCCTGGGTGATGATACCGAGTTTCTTTTCCAGGGCCTCCTGGATAGTCGGCCCGTTACATTGTCGCTGCCAACCACAGAAGTTGGTGCCGTCATAGGCTATAAGGAGACGAATATTGCGCTGCTGCATCTCTCAAAGACTCTCCGTCCGTCCCCCTCTGGGAAGGGACAACACGGCACGAAAGTTGTCAGATTTTCTCAAGGAAAAAACGGTGCTCCCATCAGGCCGCAGGTCTCCTTAAAACCATTCATCAGGTTCATATTCTGGACTGCCTGCCCCGAGGCTCCCTTGACGATGTTATCAATGGCGGACATGACGATAATCCGGTTGGTGCGGGCATCCACTTTGATACCGATATCGCAGCAGTTGCTGCCACGGACATGCTGGGTAACCGGGAAAGACCCTGCCGGGCAGACCCGGACAAAGGGCTCGTCAGCATAGGTCTGCTCATACAATTCCTGTATCTCAGCCTCAGTGGTTGTGCTGATTTCATTGTTCAGTGGTGCATACATGGTACTGAGGATACCACGAGAGATAGGCAGCAGGTGAGGAGTAAAAGAAATGGTGACCGGCATACCTGCCAGCACGGACAGCTCCTGCTCAATCTCCGGGATATGACGATGATCTCCCCCGACCTTATAGGCACGGAAGCCGTCCGTGACCTCGCAGAACAGGGTACCCACAGCAGCACTACGCCCTGCCCCGGATGTGCCTGACTTGGAATCAATAATCAGACCAGCTGGATCAATCAATCCTTCCCGCAGCAAGGGAGCCAGACCCAAGGTGATAGAGGTAGGATAGCAGCCCGGATTAGCGGTCAGGCGGGCGCCCTTGACTTGATCCCGGTACAGTTCCGGCAGGCCGTAGACGGCTTCTTCAATAAACTCTGCACTGGAATGGGGCTGGTACCATTCCTCGTAAACCGCAGGGTCGCGAATACGGAAGTCAGCACTGAGATCCACCACCTTTTTGCCTGCCTTGAGCAGGATCGGTACCAGATCCATTGCTGTCTTATGGGGGACTGCGGCAAAAAAAAAGTCGGCCCGGTCAACCAGCTCTTCCGGTCCCAGGTTCTGACAGACCAGATCCACCCGCTTGCGCAGATTGGGGAAGACCTCGGAGAGCGGTTTGCCTGCATATTGACGGGAGGTGGCAACAGTGAGTTCGACCTCCGGGTGGGTGGAAAGGATGCGGGCCAGTTCAACCCCGGTGTAGCCGGAGGCCCCTATGATTCCTACTTTCAGCATGGTGTATCCTCATTTCTTATACTCCTCCCTATCCCGCATCCCTCTGGAGCGAAAGAGAGAAAGAAATTTCGATAGAACAAAAAAAAGGGAACAACGAATTACTTCGTTATTCCCCTGGGAATACAATATAAACTGCGCTGAGAAACCAGCCTGTTCCTTCTCCTTAACGTTTGGAGAACTGGAAGCGGGCACGAGCACCGCGCAGACCGTATTTCTTTCGCTCCTTAGTTCGGGAGTCACGGGTCAGCAGTCCAGCTTTTTTCAGAGAATCACGAAGTTCAGGATTTACTTCCTGAAGGGCCCGTGAAATCCCATGAATCAAAGCGTCAACCTGTGCAGTTTTTCCGCCGCCTTTTACGGTGGCCATTACATCAAAATTTTCTGCTGTCTCAGTGACTGCAAAAGGTTTCTCAATCTTCTGCTCAAAAAAGATATTACCAAAGTAGCTCTCTGGTGACTGCTTGTTAACAACTACATTGCCGCTTCCCGGAGTTATCCATACCCGAGCTATAGCACTTTTTCTTTTTCCAGTTGCGTATGTCTGTTCCTGCGCCATGTTAAGCTCCGTTAAATATCAAGCAGTTCAGGTTGCTGGGCCGCATGAGGATGATCAGGACCGGCATACACCTTTAATTTTTTCAGCTGAGCCCGACCAAGTTTATTCTTGGGGAGCATGCCTTTCACCGCCATAACAATCAGGTCTTCTGGAGACTTCTCCCGAACCTCTTTTGCAGTCCGATCTTTAATTGCGCCCATATAACCGGTATGACGATAGTATACTTTATCGTCCCATTTCTTTCCGGTCAAATGTACCCGATCCGCATTGACAACAATGATGAAATCACCGTTATCCTGAAAATTACAAAAGGTCGGTTTATGTTTACCACGCAGGCGACGGGCGATTTCTGTTGCGATACGGCCAAGAACCTTACCGTCGGCATTAACCATGCACCACTTGCGATCAATTTCATCTACCGGCGTATAATACGTTTTCATGCATGCGCCCCAAAGAGTAATACAAAGAGTAATAAAAAAAGGTTCGAACAGGGGTTCGAACCTTGAGTTGTTTTATTGGAGCGGGAAACGAGATTCGAACTCGCGACGTCAACCTTGGCAAGGTTGCACTCTACCACTGAGTTATTCCCGCTCTTGCGTTGTGAAACGAGCAATTATTTACCATGGGGCACCTGTCCATGTCAACAAAAAAATTACGCAGAATTTCTTTTTTCTCCCCTCCTTTTATCTCTAACTTCATGAGGTTCTCAGAAAAAGCTGGTGGTACAGAGAGTTTCCTCGTATTTTTACTTCTCCTTTTTCTTTACATGTCGTAATATTATAACAAGCTTAGATTGTTTAGTTCTTAAGGAGGGTTCCTGCATGGAAAAAAAAATTCTGGTGGCAGTAGACGGATCAGTATATAGCTCAAACAGCCTGGACTATCTCATACGCCTGTTTCGAGAAAATCAAGATTTCAAGGTGGATCTGCTTGCTGCGGTCTCAAGCAGTGACTATGAACAAAACTGGATGGCTGAAGTTGATTCCCAGCGAACTGAAAGCACCGTTGTCCAACAACGCAAAGCACGAGCTGGAAAATACCTGAAAGATGCCCGCTCACGTCTTATACGTAATGGCTTTCCTGAAAAAAACATTACCTCCTGTGTTCATGCTTCAAGTAAAGGAATAAGCAATGCCATCCATAATTTTGCCAAAGAAAACATGTATGATGCTCTACTGGTCGGCAGAAGAGGCGTGGGAAGAGTCGGCGAAATGCTCCTAGGAAGTGTTTCTGCTGATATGGTCAGAAGATGTCATGAAATTCCTCTTTGGATTATTGATGGCAATGTCTCCTCCACCCGATTCCTCCTTGCTGTGCATACCTGTACCCATTCGCTCATGGCTGCTGATCATTTGGCATTTATCTTAAAAGATAATCCAAAGACTGAAATCTATATCTACCATTCGCTGGCCGCGTTTGGCTCAACACCACCCAATGAGGCTGAAAAATTTCATAGCCGTTGGGGAGCGAAATGGTGCGAACAACACCTTGATATAGAAACATGCCTGTACAAAGCACATCGACAGATCCTGATCGAAAATGGCATCTCTGAAGACCGCATTGTCCAGCTTCCTCCACGCCGGGGTATCCACCCCAGCCACGACCTGCTTCGCCAGGCAAAGAGGCATCAATGTGGCACTCTTGTCATTGGACGCAGAGATCGGGTAGATAAAGGACTTCTTGGTGGTGTCTCTGATCGGACAACCAAAAATGCTCAAAATATGGCGGTCTGGCTTGTTGGTTAGTTAGTTTGGTGAGTTGGCAAGGTTAACTTTATCAGAACTTCATCAGGATAAGGGCAAAAACAACATGAGAGAGGGTGTAATGGAACCTGTTGAGTTAAAAAAGAATGTCTGGTGGATAGCCAACCGCTCAGATTCACTGCTGGAAGTAAACATTTATTTACTCTGCTATCCTCATCCCAAGGGCCAGGCCAACATCATTATTGACCCTGGCCCAGGTGAATTGCTCACTGTTCTGCAAAAGGCTGTTCGTCCAATTATAGGAGGGCTGGAAAATATTCACGGGGTGCTTATTAATCATCAGGACCCTGACGTTGCACCCAATGCTGCTTTTCTCCAAAAACTGAATCCAAAATGTATGGTGGTTGCCTCAGAAGATACCTGGCGCCTTATTCATTTTCTCGGGCTCAAGGCATCCCGGTTTAAGGCAGTGGAAACCTACCGGAATAACCGGGCAAAGATGCCAGGCGGCAACAGCTTAATCTTTGTTCCCTCACCTTTTTGCCATTTTCGCGGGGCCATGATGTATTATGACGTTGCGAGCAGGATCCTTTTTTCCGGTGACCTGTTTGGCGGACTCTCCTACTCCCATGACCTTTATGCTGACGAAACATCCTGGGAGGGTATTAAGACCTTTCACCAACTCTACATGCCTTCTCGTGATGCCTTAAAACTCGCTGTTTCCCGCATTAGAAATCTTGATCCTCCCCCTGAGATGATAGCTCCTCAGCATGGATCTCTGATTCAGGGAGATTTACTCCGCGACTTTATTGATCGGATGTACAATCTGGATGTGGGACTGGACCTGCTCATGGCAGGCGAGAAAGAAGAAAATTACCTTGGGGCCATTAATGAAATTCTGGTTGAACTGGAAAAAGAAGACTCCTCTGAATCCATTGCCAAAGGGATAGCAGCACTGAATAAGGATCAATCATTTACCAAAATCCTGACTCTTGAAAAGAACCGGGTAACTTCGTTTAAAGTGGATCCTCCTGTTGCGGTAAAAAACCTCTTAACCCATCTCCGTGAAGACGGGGGTACTGAGCTGGAAAGCCTGGTTAATCTTATTGCACTAAAGACCTTAATCGGACGCAATATACCCATTGGCGACATCCTGCCCCAGGCCGGTGGAGAGCAAGAACTTCCTGATTATTTTGAGTAATAAAGACTTATGAGCCGCAAAAACATTCTGATCGTTGATCGTGACAAAGAGTTTCTGCTGGAATTGCGGGAGTCGTTAATTCCCTTTAAAAACGTCTATCAACTGGCCTTTGTCTCCACCCTTACCAAGGCCCGTGAGATTCTGCAAAAATTTACCGTTCATATGGTCATCGCCAATGTTCAGCTCTCAGGAGAAAGCGGCGTGGAATTGCTGCTCTGGGTTCGCCGCTGGCATGCAGAAACATATGTTGTCCTGTACAGTAACGAGCTGACAGAAGAGATTAAACGGGCAGCCTATCATAGCGGTGTTTCAGCCATTATCCCCTACCCTTTTAAACCGGAAGAGCTGCTCAAAGTACTTGCTGGCATTTTTGCCAAAGAATCCGGCAACTCTTCCTTTCTGGATACCATCCCGCTGGTTGATCTTCTCCAGCTCATAGGCATGGGAAATCATTCAACAGACATCATTGTTATTAATGAAAAAAAAGAGCGAGGCATCATCCGAATACGCTCAGGAAATCTCCTTGAAGCAGAAGCCGCTGGGCAACAAGGAGTGGATGCAGTTACTGAGATGCTTTCCTGGGAGTCACCAACAGTCAAAACTGCCCAGGGAGGGCATGGTCTTCACCTCACTACCCCCCCTGTCCCTCTCCATGATGCCCTTATCCAGGCAGCAACGCGACTTGATGAAAAATCATAATCCTTCCTTTATCGCGCTTCCCTTTGAATATACTTTTATTTTTTGCCAACAGATTTGGTTGATACGGGTTTTTCTGTCTGGGACTTTGGCGTTGTTTCTTTGCCTTTTTTGTTCACAGTAGTTGCAGCTTCAGCCGGGGCATCCTCACCCACTGTAACATCATCCTTAATACGAGCAATCGTTTTTTCACCGATTCCGTATACCTCGGCTAAGTCATCAATTTCTTTAAACAGGCCTTTTTCTTCCCGGTACTTGATAATCGCTTCAGCTTTCACCGGCCCTATACCAGGTAATGAAGCCAACTCATCTTTGTCTCCTGTATTGATATTGACCACAGCAGCTGCTGATGTTGCCAGGAAAAAAACAAAAAACAGAGTAAGATACAATAGTCTCATAACGATCTCCTTTTAGATGTGTTCATGTCTCACCTGCTGACACAGGCATTGGGATATTGGGTTAAGGCCTTGCTATCAAATAGCAAACTCTAGAGTCATCCCATTATAGACAGATCTCTCGCTAAAAGTCAACAATAAAGAATCCACCCCCAGAGGGGGTGGTATTGGTTAAGCCCAGAGGGCATTTGTCTACTTGGCTCCCGTTTCCAAAACACCCTCGCTGATAAAATCAGCATCAGGAAACTTAACGATCTTCAACTGTTGCCGAAATGATATTTTGCATACAAACAGCTTCACTCACCATGCATAGCCGAGGCATCTTGTGGACATAGCGCAATAACACGGGACAAACTCAAGATTGATCCGTTGATAAAATGCGACATCTACATAACCTGCCCTTTGCGAAAACATGACTGTTCAACAGGCAGAGCCGTTGAACTCTGACCACCCCCAGAGGGGGTGGTTTTCTACGATGAAATAAAATTATAAGTTCTTAAACCCGAAAAAATTTTCCTTGTCACACAGCAAAATTTCTTTTTTACAATTTCAGCTTTTTTTTTCAGAAGATACCCGGTACAGTCTCCAGAAATGTACCAGCTTTCATGTTTTCTTATCCTCCCCCAAGGGGAAGAATGAAAATTTATACGAAAGCATTGCCTGCTTTCATGTTTTACTGTCTCCCCCCCAACGGGGAAAACATCGTTAATAACCATGTCAAATACATCTCTCATGAAAAAAGCCCCTTCCCATACTCCTTCTTGCTCTGCTCTTTCTTATTCTGAAAGCCTGGTTGTTCATTCCTGCCGAGCCAATGAACTACGAGCTGAGGCTGTTCACCTCACGTCAACAGACCTGAACAGGCGCCAAGTCCGCGATCTTGAGTCCCTGCTCAACCGGGGATTTTACCCGCTGGCAGGCTTTTTAGGCCAAGAGGATTATCAGAGTGTGCTCAAAGATATGCGCCTGGCTGATGGTTCTGTCTGGCCCATTCCGGTCTGCCTTGATGTGACCGAAAAATTTGCAGCTTCCCTGCAACCAGGACAACGGATTGGACTCAATGATCAGGAAGGTTTTCTTCTGGCAATCCTCACTGTCAGTGATATCTGGAAGGCAGATAAAAAAGCCGAGGCCCAAGCTATCTACGGGACAACAGACCCTGAACAACACCCCAGTGTGCAAATCCTGCTCACTGAAGTCAAGGACTGGTACATAGGCGGGACAGTGGAAGGCATTACCCTGCCACTTCATTACGATTTCTGCGAGCTTCGTCTCACACCGGCTGAAAGCAATCGTCGCTTTATCCAGTACGGTTGGCGACGAGTGGTTGGATTCCATACCAAAGAATACCTGCATTGCGCCCATAAAGAAATGGTCTTGGCGGCTGCCCGGGAGACCGGCGGCTCTCTTTTTCTTCACCCAGTGGTAGGTCTGGATCACCCTGGTAATATGGAACATTACACCCATGTGCATTGTTACCAGGAATTTGTTCAGCATTTTCCCCGTAATATGATTCAGCTGGGCGTTATCCCGCTGGCGGAACGAAATGCTGGTCCCCGTGAGGCACTTTGGCATGCCTTGATCCGCAAAAACTACGGATGCAGCCATTTCATGGTGGCAGATGATCACGGCGACCCCTTTGCCGATACCCATAACGATCTTTTTTATCCCCGGAAAGAAGCGCAACAGCTTGTTGCCTCTATGGCAGAAGAGACCGGCATTGCAATGGTTCCGGAACGGGCCATGGGATATGCAGAAGAGCAGAAAAAATATGTGTACCTTGCTGACACACCTGATGAAAAAGTAAAAAACATCAGTTCAAAGGAACTCAAGCGACGCCTGGAGCAGGGAGAGAATATCCCGGAATGGTTTTCCTTTCCCAATGTTGTTGACGAGCTACGTCACTCCTTTCCTCCCCGGTCCAGGCAAGGATTCACGGTTTTCCTGACAGGCCTGTCCGGCTCAGGAAAATCAACCATTGCCAAAGTCCTGATGGTTCGTTTTATGGAGATGCGTGATCGCCCGGTCACCCTGCTGGATGGTGATATTGTCCGCAAGAATCTCTCCTCAGAACTGACCTTTTCCCAGGAACACCGAAATCTCAATGTAACCCGCATTGGCTTTGTGGCCAGCGAAATCACCAAAAACGGTGGCATCGCCCTCTGTGCCCCCATTGCCCCTTACGAAGAATCCCGCCAGGAAAACCGGCGCCTGATCAGCCGTTATGGTGGCTATATTGAGGTACATATCGCCACGCCCCTTGAAACCTGCGAACAACGGGACCGAAAAGGACTGTATAAAAAAGCACGGGCCGGGATTGTCAAAGGAGTTACTGGTATTTCAGATCCCTATATTCCTCCTGCTCATCCGGAAATAACTATTGATACCTCCACAATGACCCCGGCCGAGGCTGTGCAGGAAATCTTTCTTTATCTTGAAGAACAAGGATATATTCGGTAAGCACCCCTTGAAGCCAGCCTTTCTGTTGTACTAATATTGTATGCTGACATTGTATTGGCTCGCTGAATATGCTATACCCTACTTAGTGGTTCCTTTAAAAAGGGTTCCCGCGTCCCAAGGGACAGGGGATTGAAAATATTATTCAGCTGTTACGCCACAAACAGCATGGTATCAGCCCCGGAGCTTCGCAATGAACCGACACACTGCCACCTTCCACATTGCCTTGGTTTTTCCGGTATTGCCCGTATTAGCAATAGTACTGGCAATAGTACTGGCAGGTATCCTCAGTATCCTTCCTGCCCTTTGCACAGCTGAAGAAGCTGAAACAAAGAAAAAAAAGGATACAGGGATTCTCTCTTCCTACCTTGAGCAAGCCCTGACCAATAATAATGCCCTGCTTGCTGCACGAGCAAAACTGCGAGCCAGCAGTCATAAAATTCCACAGGCAGGTGTGCTGCCAGATCCCAAGCTCACTGTGCAGTATTATCTTGAGCCTGTTGAGACACGAACCGGACCGCAACGAGCAGCCTTGGCTCTCAACCAATCCCTGCCTTGGTTTGGGAAACTTGTCCTGTTGCGTAAGCTTGCTGATCATGACCAGGCCCTTGCCCATGCCGAGCTGGCTGCCACTGAACTGGATGTAACCCGGCAGGTCAAAGAGGCTTATATTGCCTATAGCTTTCTCGGCCGTTCCCAGGAAATCCTCTCAAACAACCTCGAATTACTCCGTTACCTGGAAGGTATTGCCCGTGACCGCTATACCGGCGGCAAGGCCACCTATTTTGATGTGCTCAAGGTACAGATTGAGCTGGCCCAGATCCAGGACAAGGTTCGCACCATCAAGGAGAGTGCTGTTCCTTTGCGCATACGTATCAACAACCTGCTGGGTGTTGCTCCTGAAAGATCCCGTCCTGTTCCAAAGTATCTTCCAGAGATCTCCCTGAAAAAAAAGCCCACTACACTACACTCTCTTGCTCTTAAAAATGCTCCCCTTCTGCAAGCGGCCCAGGAACGTATTACCAAGACAGAAACCAAAACCAAGCTGGCTCAAAAAGATTTTTATCCGGATTTTACTTTTTCCCTGAAAACCATCCTGACTGGGTCCGCAGAATACGGTGATCCCCCGGACAGTGGTGATGACCCGATTATTGCCGGAGTCAGCATGAACCTGCCCATATTCCGGGAACGCCGTCATGCCAAACTCGCTGAACAAAAAGCAGCTGTCCAGGAGGCGCAAAGCCGGAAATCTGAACAGGAACGAACCATACAAAATCAGATTGAGCAGGGCCTGTATGCCTATCAGGACGCAAAACGCAAGGTTGCTCTGTATCGGGAAGAACTCCTGCCCAAGGTCAGACAACAACTGGAAGTGGCAGTCAGTGGCTTTCAGAGTGGTAAAAATTCCATCCTGGAAATCATTGATGCAGAAAAAAGCCTGCTGACTTTTGAGCTGGCTGAAAGCCGGACCCTGGCTGATCAGGCCCTGGCTGTGGCCCAGCTTGAGGCCCAGGTTGGGCTTGTTGTAGCAAACTGGCAGGAACAGCCCTGAGGCAGACAAAAAAGAGACAAAAGCCTACTAAAAAAAACAAGGAATCCACCCCCCGAGGGGGTGGTTTTCTACGATGAAATAAAATGAAGAGTAATAAAAGCAACTCGGGTTCTCGGAACTGTTCCGGATCCCTGTCACCCAATAAACATACATAGAAAGGAGTTCCATTATGCGTATCTTAAAAACATCCACCCTTGCTGGTTTTTGCCTTATCCTGCTGTTAAGCCTTGCAGGCAATGTCTTTGCTGAACCCCAAACCAAGTGCCCGGTCATGGGCGGCGATATCAACAAAGAGATCTATGCTGATTATGAAGGAAAACGGGTCTATTTTTGCTGTGCAGCCTGTGTTCCCCAATTTAAGGCAGACCCGGAAAAATATCTCGCCAAGTTACAAGAGATGGGTGTAGAACCCGAGGCTGTCCCAACAGAAGACGGTGATGCGACACCTGATGATGCAGATCCAGGCGAACATGCAGCCCCTGAAGGGCATGCGGATCATAGCGAAGACGCAAAATAACCCCACCATCCTGCCCCGCTGGGGCAGGATAACACATGCAACGAGGTAAAAAATCATGCGGGATCTTTTTCTTCATCTGATCATCCTGACCTGCTCTTTCCTGCTCTTCTCAGGAACTTCTTTTGCTGAAACAGATCCTGCTGACCATGAGCATGGCCCGGAAACTATCTGGACTTGTTCCATGCATCCGCAGATTCAACTGCCGGAATTTGGTCAATGCCCCATCTGTTTCATGGATCTGATTGAAGTCAAGAAACAAAGTAATGAAAAACGCTTGAGCCTCCGTCAAATCTCTCTGGACAGTCAGGCACAAAAGCTGGCCGAGATTGCTGTACAACCGGCGACACGGAAAAGCACAGAGAACGACAGCAACGCCAAGGTGCAAATATTCGGTCGAATCGACTATGATGAAACCCGCCTCAGCACCATCACCTCCTGGGTGGACGGACGTATTGACAAGCTCTTTGTTGATTACACCGGAGCCACTGTGCAACGCGGGCAGGCTGTAGCTGCCATCTACAGCCCTGACCTCTTCACAGCCCAGGCCGAACTCATCCAGGCGACCAAGGAATACAAACGTACCCGGCAATCCGGCAATGAACTGGTTAAAACGATGTCTCGTCGTACCCTTGAAGCAAGTCGGGAAAAACTGCGCCTGTTGGGCATCGGGAAAAAGCAACTCCAGGCCATGGAAGCTCTGCAAAAACCCACCCGTCATATCACCCTCACAGCCCCGCTGGCTGGCATTGTGATTGAAAAACATGTCAACGAAGGCATGTATGTCAAAACCGGCAACCCGGTGTATACCCTGGCTGACCTGAGCAAGATCTGGGTAATCCTTGAAGTATACGAAACAGACCTCCATGCAGTGAGCATGGGCCAACAGGTCGGGTTCACAGTGGAAGCCTATCCAGGTACTAATTTTCAGGGCAAGGTCGCCTATGTTGATCCGCTGGTGGATGAAAAAAATCGAACCGTTCGGGTTCGCCTCCATGTTGACAACCAAAACGGCAAACTCAAACCTGGTATGTTTGTCCGGGCTGAACTTATCCTGCCCACAACCGGGCAAGTGGAAAAGCCGCTTCTTATTCCAGCCTCAGCTCCTCTGCTCACAGGCAAACGAGCCCTTGTCTATGTCCAGGTCCCAAAACAACCAGGAACCTATATAGGCCGTGAGGTGGTGCTTGGTTCACAACGTGGGGATTTTTATGTTGTTAAAAGTGGTTTGGAAGAAGGTGACTTGGTGGTTGTTCGGGGCAACTTCAAGATTGACTCAGCAATCCAGCTCCAGGCCCGTCCATCCATGATGAATCCCTCAAGCGGAACAACAAAGCAAGGGGATAATGCATTACCAGAGCTGTTTGCCTCCCGACTTGATCTCCTGAACCAACGTTTTGTTGAGCTGTCCAGAGAGATCCATAAACAAGACGCTGGGCAATATCGGTCTGCACTTCAGAATTTCACCAAGGCTCTTGCCGCCATTACTGAAGATACGCTCAAAGAAGACGAACGGTTGAGCTGGCAGGAATTTGCCATGCTCCTGAAAAATGATGCTATCCTCCTGCAAGAGGCGGAAAGCACGAAAGAAGCGCAGGAAATCTATGCTGAATTTGCCGAACATTTTCACCAGGTCAGAGAGCGTTTCGCTATTGAGGATATTCCGGCAGCCCAGGCCGCCTCTCCAGAACTTCAAACTAAGGTGGGTGAACTCCTCAAAGGATACCTGATCCTGCAACAAAACCTTGCCGCAGATAATGAACAAGTTGCCCTGGATTCAGCAGATGCCCTTGCGCCGTTGACCCAATCCTTAACAGCAGCTCTTCTGCAAACAGGCACCGAAAAAGCCGGGAACCTGGCGGCCCGCCTGAAAAAGACTGTCCGGGAATTGACTCAGGCTCAAACAATGGCTGACCTGCGCACAAGCTTTTCTCCCTATAGTCAGGCAGTGGTTGAAACCGTAGAGACTTTTGGCAGCAATGATCATACCTCTTGGTTTGTCCATTTCTGTCCCATGGCCTTTGATAACACCGGTGCTTCCTGGCTGGCCCCTTCAGAGGAAATCAGCAATCCCTATTTTGGCGCAATGATGCTCCGTTGCGGAGAAGTGCGTAAGCAGCTGACTCAGGAGTGAGCCGAATTGAAAAATCCGAAGCAGACCTTCCAATACGAATAATTCTTTGTACATCGGAACAGGAAAAACCCAAGAACGGGCTGTTCAGCTGGACAACAGTCCCTGCAAAAATGCAGCAACCACTGCGGCCCCGCTCTGGTTGCTCCTGTCGCGCCAAGGCAATTGACAAAGCCTTGTCAGCATATCTGATAAATCCTGCTGACAAAACGCCTCTTCTGTCAACGGCAGGGACGGCATTTCCCGATCTATGAAATCCGCCAAAGGCCGGGATTCCCGGAACCATTCCCGGCTGATATAGGCAAAAGGAATGCCAGCCTGATAGACCTCTGCCAAGGTGGAATACCCCACCTTGCCAATCATCGCATCACAGGCTGCAATCAGATCAGGATGACGGATGGCGGAATCCGAAGGCAGCAAGAAGAGATTTTCATCCACCTTGATCTCTTCTCCGCCCTGCCCTGGCAAGACAAAGCAGAAATCCCTGCACGCCCTCATTCGGACCAGAGGCAAGTCCGTTCCGGCAATCCCACCCATGGTCACCAGGATAACCTGTTGTTCTTCCTGCAACCCGAGTTGCTTTCTGATTGCTGCCCGTTCCTGCGGACAAACCCGAGCAGCACGGGCGATTGGCGGTGCCACCAGATCCGCCTGAATATGATAATCCGCCTGACTATACAGACCTTCCAGGTAAGAAATAATCCCGGCGAATTCCGGGTGCGAAGCAAGATAAGGCTGATAGATCCAGTCCCAGGTGAAATTCTCCAGCAACACTGAACGCACCTGAGAGCCGTACTGTTTCCGGGCCTGGGTCGCAGCTGCAATACCCACTGGCGCAATATCGCAAAGTACCAATTGGCAATCTGCAAACAGGGCTGCCAGCTGATCAAGCAGGTCGGTTCGGAGGGGATAAAAGGCCAGCAGTTGCTGCACGGTTTGGTCAAGGTCCTCACGCAGGGCATCGTGCTGCACCAGCCCAACATCAGTCTGCAAGGGGTAAATCTCGTGCGAAGCGGTCAATGACTCGGCAAAGAACCAGGCCGGAGCCGTGCTGATGATCCGATAATGCATCGGTACACGTTGGGCCAATGCCTCCATCACTGCGCAGGCCCTGGCAGCATGTCCCAGACCATGTGGGGTTATGCAGCAGCCAATGTGGAGAGGAGAAGGTTTCTGCATAGCCTTGTTTAAAGTTCCAGATCAACCGGGGAACAGACATGAATTCTTTTTTGTATTGCATAGGGTTCATCAACCGGAGCAACAACCCATGCCGATGCAGGCTGCACCGCATCAATCAGCTCGTAAAACCCCCGTGAAGGCTTTGGAGCTTTGGAGAGCTTGCATTCAAAAAGATGCTTTTTCCCTGCCCTCTCCAACATAAGGTCTGTTTCAGCTCCATTAGAGGTTCTGATAAAAGACGGTCGCCAGCGATCATGTTCCGTGATGATATTTTCAATAACAAATCCCTCCCAGGATGGGCCTGCCATGGGGCTGGACAACAAGAAATCATATTCTTCAATATCAAGTAAGGCATGCAGGATTCCGCTGTCCCGCAAATAGATCTTCGGTGACTTGACCAGCCTCTTTTTGATATTTGCCTCCGCAGGAGGCAGTAAACGCACCATGTAGGTCTGTTCCAGGAGTGACAGGTATTTCTTTAACGTTGGTATTGATACATCAACAGCAGTTGCCAATTTACTGTAATTTACCGTCTGACCGTTGTAATGCGCCAAGAGTTGCCATAAGCGCTCAATGACCGGAATCGGTATATTGAACCCCAGATTCGGAATATCCCGTTCCATAAAGGTTCGGATAAAATCACGCCGCCAATCAAAGCTATCCATATCATTTCCAGCCAGAACGCTTTCCGGGAAACCGCCTCTGAGCCAGATATCCGACCATGCCGATACTTCCTTGACTTCCTTGAGCACAAACGGCGTCAGGTCAATATAGGCGATACGGCCGGCAAGTGATTCTGTGGATTGCTTGATCAAATCCCTGGAAGCTGATCCCAAAATCAGGAATCTTCCTGGTCTCCTGACCTTATCTATCTCTGAACGGAGAACAGCAAAGAATTCCGGGAGCAGCTGAATCTCATCAAGACAGATGAGTTGATCCCGATACCGCTCAAAAAAAAGCTCTGGTTCTGAAAGCTTATTCCGATCCACCCGATCCTGTAAGTCGAGATATACTGAAGGTATATCCCTGAGCAGCATCCTGGCTGTTGTTGATTTACCAGACTGTCTTGGGCCGAGAATGGCCACCGCCGGAGAACGGGAAAGCGCATTATGCAGTTTTGCCTCCTGCATCCTCTGTATATAACCATGCATATCGAAAACTCCTGTTATAGATTTACATGATAATGTATAGAAACGTATATACCCTGTCAAGATGCTTCTTTGCGGCCTGAGAAATGACTACCGGCGCATTGCATCGGGCTGATACATACAGGGCTACACGCCCCGGTCTTTTTTCCCTTGCCGCCTGCCTCGGTTCCGGCTATACTCGCGTGCATATTTCAGATGCTCACAACACGAGCTTAATAGGGAACCCGGTGTGAATCCGGGACGGGCCCGCCGCTGTAACCGGGGACGAACGCTGCATGATGTCACTGCATAATCATCTTATGCGGGAAGGCGCAGCAAGTAGGATGAACCGGAAGTCAGAAGACCTGTCTGAAAGTATGACCTGCATGCAAGAGAACAGCATGCCAGGGCCGTCTCGTTCCCCGTGGACAAGGGAGAGATGCGTAGAGTTATTCGTGGAAAAAAAGGGCATCCCCGGATCAATGTATTCAATTGGTCCGGGGATTTTTTTTTGCCTTGTGCAGGCAGCTCCTCGGACATCAAACCAGAGGAGAAAATATGAAGAAGTGTTATTCAGTTCTGGCCTTTCAGCTCATAGCTGGTGCCTGTGCGCAAGCTGCTTTTGCTGATACGATCACGCAAACGCCTGCTCAACAGGCGGTCATGATGGACGAGGTGGTGGTGACTGCTGCGCGGACAGCAGAGCCAAAAAGAGAGGTCAGTGCCAATGTTACGGTGATTGACCAGGAGGCCATTGAGCAGTCCGGTGCCTCTGATGTGGGTGACCTGCTGGCCAAGAAGTCCATCGGCCATATCCATAAATACCCGAACAGCCTGACCTCGGTGGGGCTGCGCGGTTTCCGCACCGATACCCACGGCAATGACCTCCAGGGCCATGTCCTGGTGCTGCTGGATGGTCGTCGGGCCGGGACAGGCAATGTGGCCAAGCTGCTTACCGGTAATGTGGAGCGAATTGAGATCATCCGGGGACCGAGCGCAGTGCAGTACGGTTCTGCCGGGATGGGTGGGGTGGTCAATATCATCACCCGCAGGGCAGAGCGCAGTTCCGTCTTTGCCGAGGCAGGCGGCGGTTCCTTTGGTGCCTACGAATCCCGCATCGGCGGCACCCTGAAACAGGGTGCGTTTGACGTTTCCGGCTCCTACACCCGTTCCGGGCAGGATGCCTATGAAACCGGGACCGGCGAGGAGTTCCATAACACCGGCCTGGATGCAGCCTCAAGCATCAGTGCCAACCTGGGCTGGTCCATAACAGACAAAGACCGCCTGGGCCTGATCGTCACCGCTTCTGAGCTGGATAACAGCGGCAGTCCTGAATATTTCTCTGCCAATGACCTGGACGACAGCACGGACAAGGAGAACTATTCCGTTGATCTGAACTATGCAGGCGCAGACAGCGCAGACCACTGGCAATGGATGACCCGCTGGTTCTTTGGCAAGGACGAGAACACCTGGAATGATCCCACCGGGTCCAATCCGGACGGCTGGGATAACGGCATTGCTGCCATCAACACCACGGATCAGCAGGGTGCTCAGGCCCAGCTAACCGGAACCTTCGGGCATACCAGAATCACCGGCGGCATTGACTGGCTGGACTATGAGGTGGAAAACACCTGGACCCCCAATACAACCAGTTACAGCAACCCGGCAGTCTTTCTCCTGGGCAAGACCACCTTGCCTGACCAGCACCTGACCCTGGATATGGGTCTGCGCTACGACTGGTACGAGGTGGAGGTGGTAGAACCGGCAGGCCGCAACACCGACGACACCCATCTTACGCCCAAGATCGGCCTGTCCTGGCTGGTTACGGAGCAGCTCAAGCTGCGGGCACAATATGCCGAGGCCTTTATGATCCCCTCGGCAGATCAGCTGGCTGCGGAATTCACCCGCTTCGGCTCCCGGACTGTGGGCAATCCCGAGCTGAAACCGGAATCCAGCCGTACCTACGAGGCCGGGCTGGACTTCAGTACCAGCGGGATCAACGCCTCGCTCACCTCCTTTTATACTGACTTTACTGATAAGATCATTGTTGATTATCTGGCAGACGGCTCCAGGAGCTGGCAGAACCTGGGGGATGCCACCCTTGCAGGCTTTGAAGCCGAGTTCTCCTATGACCTGGGCCTGCCCCTTGGTTGGGAATGGGAGGTGCGGCCCTATCTCAACCTGACCCTGCTCACCCAATACGAGGATGAGAGCACGGGTGAGGATCTTCAGAATGTCAGCGACATGAACTTTTCCACCGGGGTCATGGTGAATAACGGAGACGGGATCTCCTGCCGCCTCAATGTGGCCTATAGCGGGCCGCAGGATGTGGAGGACTGGGAGACCGGGACATACCCAACCCCGGTGGTTGAGCTGGATGCCGGCACGGTCACCGACCTGAATGCTTCCTGGCGTTTCTATGAGGATGATCGCCTGGGCAGCTTCACCCTGCGCGGACAGATCAACAACCTCCTGGATGAAGAGTACGCCTATGTGAAAGGGTATCCCATGCCGGGCCGGTCGCTCTTTTCTTCGTTGCGGTGGGAGTACTGATGCGAACTCTATGGTCCATGTGCCGGAAGGGGAATAACGGTGTAGGGGCACGGCGCGCCGTGCCCCTACTACAGGTAGAATGAATATATACAGAGATTCCATTAATGAAAAAACAATACAAGACAATACAAGGCATCACCCTGTTCCTCATGCTTGTGTTTTCCATCTCCGGGACAGCATGGGGAGCAGGTTTTCCACTCATTTTCACTGATTCAGGGGGCAAGGAAATCACCGTGCAGGCAGCACCGCAACGGGTGGTCTCTCTGGTGCCCTCAGTAACCGAGATGCTGCTGCGCATCGGGGCCGGGGATGCGGTCAAGGGCATCACCTATCATTCAGTCCTGCCCCAGGAAACAGCAGGTAAGGTCATCATGGGCGGCTTCTTCCGGCCTGACCTGGACCGGGTAGCTGCCGTTGAGCCGGACATGATCTTTTATGCTGATCTGCATAAGGACGTGCCAAAACGCTTTGCCGGTAAGGACACCCTCCTGGTACAGCTCTTGCCCTCCTCGCTGGAGCAGAGCTTCGCCCACCTGGCTCTGTTGGGCAGTATTTTCGGACACGAGGACAAGGCAGCGGAGATCATTGCTGAGGAAAAGGCTGTACTGAGCCTGATTGCCCGCAAGACCGCCCAGATACCGGGGGAAAAGCGACAGCGGGTCATGCGCCTTATGGGCGGAGATGTCCTCATGGCTCCGGGCGATGACTCTTTTCAGAACGAGTACATCCGGGCTGCCGGGGGCATTGCCCCGGAGTTCGGCAGAACAGGGAATATTATCCCGGTAAGCCTGGAGGAATGGCGGAACTTTAATCCCCAGGTGCTCTATGCCTGCGGCGGCGACCGCACGGCCCTGAGCATCCTGGATCAGCCGGGCTGGAAAGAGGTGGATGCGGTACGCAATAAGCGGATCTTCTTCTTCCCCTGCGACCTGACCTGCCGGGCCGCCACCCATCAGGGCTATTTCACGGCCTGGCTGGCTGCCCGCATCTATAATGAGGCGTTCGGCAAGCCGGAGAACTTTGTCCTGCCCGAGCAGGTGGTCAGCAGGAAGCCGATCCCGCTGGAGGTGCCCTATCTGGACAAGGCCGAGATCGTGGAGAGCGACATCAAGGACTTCCGCAACAAGACCGTCCTCCTCCATCTGAGCAAACCCATGCAGGTGGTCTCCACCCTGGAAGGGCAACGCAAGGGGATCAGCACGGTGGGCAATCATTATTTCCCGCCGCCTTCCTGGGGCCTGGGCCACCAGCAGGGGTTGGCCGCCCTGAACCGATCCACCCGAAAGGTCTTGGGTCTGGACGGCAAGAGTACGGCCATGCTCTTTACCGGGGCTGATATGGACAATCTGGCCGTGGTCAAGGAGGCGTACCGGGATATGGAGGTCACGGCCCTGGTTACGGCCGGGGTCATGGGCAATGCCCTGCGTATGGCTGCGGATGAGGGCGGCTTTTACGAGCCGGACAGCCTGGACAAGGAGCGGATGAACCAAAAGAAGCCCGGCACCATCAATATCCTGCTGCTGAGCAATATGCAGCTCAGCCCCCGGGCCATGACCCGCGCCCTGATCTCCGCCACTGAGGCCAAGTCCGCTGCACTCCAGGATATGGACATCCGCTCCTCACGGAGCCGACGCAGCAACCGGGCCACCGGCACGGGCACGGACAATATCATCGTGGTGGAAGGGGAAGGAACGCCCATTGATGCAACCGGCGGTCATACCAAAATGGGCGAACTCATCGCCCGGACCGTGTATGCCGGGGTGCAGGAGGCCGTGTATAAACAGAACGGCCTGGTCACCGGGCGCTCTGTCTTTCAGCGGCTTAAAGAACGCAAGGTTGATCTGAGTACCCTGAGCAGATATTTTGCCGGGAAGGACGGCAATGCCCGGAGCCTGCGCACCAAGGTGGAGCAACTCCTGCTGGACCCGAAATATGCCGGATTCATCACTGCACTCATGGCTGTTGCAGATGATGCGGGCAAGGGGCTTGTGCAGGATACAGCCGGGATTGACCTCTGGTGCCGGACCATTGCAGCGGAGATCGCCGGTAAGCCGGTTGCGCTGCCGGCACCCTATAGCACGGAGCAGAAAGAAGACCCCCTGCCGCCGGTGCTGGCTCAGGGATTGACTGCGCTGTTCAGCGGGGTTGCAGAACAATAAGGTTTCCGGTGCCCAAGCAGGGCTTGGGTACGAGAACCAAGGCTCACTTTTTATAATGAAACCTGCACGAAATGATGGTCACTACATCTTCAGCTACTTTATACACAAGCCGATGTTCCGAATTGATCCGCCGAGACCAGCAGCCCCGCAAATTCACCTTCAGCGGCTCTGGCTTACCGATGCCTGAAAACGGAGTTCTTTTTGCTTCCCTGATCAAATCGTTGATTCTTTTTAAAAGTCGCCGGTCATTCTCCTGAAACCAGATGTAATCTGCCCATGCGGGTTCGGTGAACAACAGGTTCATGGATCAACCAGTTCCCGTTCAGTAGCCCTGCCTGCTTCGGCCTCCTGAAGTGACTGGTACAGATGCTTCGCATTGGCGGGATTGGAGAGCAGATACAGGGTTTCCTTCCAGGAGTTAAATTCTTCCAATGACATCAACACGGCTTTAGCACCTTTATCATTCAGCAGAATGGTCGGCTCCGCATCTTCAATAATTTTTTCAATCAGGACTTCTAAACTTTTTGCCGCCTGAGCGGTCGGAACTGCATTCATCTCGTACTCCTGCGTAATAATCTTCTTTGTTAAAGGATATTGTACGCATTATTTCATCGTAATCCAAATGATTATTTTCCCGGACAGGAAGAAAGACGGGAAAGGCCGGGAATGCTTTCTTCCTGCTGATAACGGTTTTTCTGGCTCCCAAGCTCCGGCTTGGGAACCCTGATCCGCTAAAGCTCCGCTTCCTGCACGATGCAGAGCTTCTCAGCCTCTGTGCCCAGGCAGAGCCTAGGCACCAGAAAGGGGAATAACTCCCCTCCCCCTTTACAAAGAACCAAGAAGCCCAACAAGCTTCTCCATACTAGCCCGCACATACCTTGCTATCAGGACAAGAAACTCTGTCTTGTCCTGTTCCAGATTACATTGCTCCAAAGCATCATAATAAGCCAGCCGATGCTGACTCTCCCCTGAAATAGTGGTAATGGCATAGCCCTGTTGTAACAGGACCAGATTCATCAGCAGTCTGGCGGTTCTGCCGTTGCCGTCAATAAAAGGGTGGATAGTCGCGATGCCTTCATGGAGTTCAGCGGCAAAGATAACAGGATGCATCTGCTCTGCTTCTGCTTCCAGGCGGAGAAACAGCTCCTCCATCATCTTGGGCACCTGCCACGGTTGCGGTGGAACATGGCGACTGCCAGAGATCGCCACAGGCACGGATCGGTATATACCTGCGTTTTCCTGATCAATGCCCCGCAGAATAAGGGCATGCACCTGCTTGACAATGGTTTCTGAAAGAGAGGTCTGGTCCTGAGCAAGCTCCCGAATAAAAGCGATGGCCTCATAATGATTGGCAGCTTCAAGGTGCTCACGCAGGGATTTGCCCCCCACGGTAAGCCCCTTATTAACGACAATGTCTGTTTCCCGCAGGGTCAGGGTATTACCCTCAATCCGGTTGCTGTCATAGGTATATTCGGTGTCAACGGCCTGAAGAATCTCCCTGCCCGCAAGCGGCCTGACCGCATCAAGCCGCTGCTTGAACGCATCAATATCCTGTAACAGGCTCTCTAATATCTTGCTCTGCTCATTCCTGCTCATTCTTCCAAACTTTTTGCCGCCTGAGCGGTCGGAACTGCATTCATCTCGTACCTCCTGCACAATAATCTTCTTTGTTAAAAGGATATTGTAAACATTATTTCATCGTAATCCAAATGATTATTTTCCCGCACAGGAAGAAAGGCGGGAAAGGCCTGAGCTTGGGAACCAGAAAATATAAATTTTTCTATATTACACTGTCCTCTACCATGGGAAGGGAGGGGCACGACATGCCGGGCCCGTACAACCTGTTTTGATCCCCGTCCCGCAGACAAAAAATCCCTTCATCCCCACCAAAACGGCAGGAAAACACTGGACAATCCCCGTCAAATTCATTATTTTCATATAAAATCAAACGATAAAGCCTGTCTTTCTGCCCTGTCTGCGGGAAAATTCATTCAGCCCCAGGGAAAAACCGGGCAGGAGCACGGCAAACTCATGCAGCAGGCCGGAAAAGTCATGCTGCGCCCGGAAAAATGACAAAGGAGCACGGAAAAATGAGTGCGAAGCGCGGCAAAATGACCGAGGAGCACTGAAAAATCGCTCAGGAGCACTCCTCCGCCGTTTTTCTGCGCTGCGCAGTCCCTTTTCCGGCCATCTCTCCCATAATTCCAGCCAGGAGCGCCATTATGTCCAGCATTTCTCACCAATCCATTGAACAACGTCTCGAAACCTACCATATCGGCCTGACCAATGCCCGTGATGTCACTGAATTGCAGAGCCGCTTGGCCGTGTTCGGCTATACCCCGCATAAATTGAATCAGCTCCTTGCCCTGTATCAGGAGGTCTTTGACCTGTATATGGCGCGAGCAAACGAATACAGCGAGCAACTCGCGGCCACGCATGCCTTCCAGGAGGCCTGGCACACCGCCCACACCGATTATATCCGCCTGGTCAAACTTGGGCGCATCATCCTGAAGGACGATTATGCCGCCTATGTCAAACTCACCCTGAACGAAGAGCGGAAGAAATCCTTTTCCGGCTGGCTGACCCAGGCGCGGACCTTTTTCAATGCCCTGCTGGCCGATTCCGCGTTGCTGGCTCAGTACGACCGATACGGCTCGGATCAGGATGCGATCCAGGCCGCCTTTGCCCTGGTCCAGGCAGCGGAACAGGCCAATACCGCCAAGGTGAAAGAGACCGGCGAGGCCCAACAAGCCACCCAGGAGCGCGACGCCCGGCTTGATGTCCTGGACAGCAACATGTCCGAATTTTACAGCCTTGCCCGGCTGGCCTGCGAGGATGCACCCCAGCTTCTGGAGATGCTCGGGATTACGGTCAAGAGTGAATAGGCGGGATAGCCAGGTCTGCAATGGGAAATCGGCCAGCGCACCGTCCTATCTTGCAACCATTGGCACACTGGTAAAAGGGTGGCACGGCATGTAGGGGCGACCGGCCGGTCGCTCCTACTTTCGCTGCACCCAAGCGGGCCTGCCTGATTACTGAAGAGAGGAAAGCGCATGCAAGAGCTTGTCAACATATTGCAGTATCTGAAGGATCATCCTGAAGTGACCTGGAGCGGGGCCGGGCTAACAGGGCTTGGTGTTCTGTACTTTCTCATTACCAGGCTGTTTGCTCCGTTGTTCCGCAAAGGCAGCGGCCGTGATGTTGGCGGTCATGTCACGATACATCCCCCAGTCCCGCCGGAACTGCTTGCCAAGTACGCTGAAGAGCTGGGTGAAACGAAACAGATTATTGAGGGATTCCTTGGCATACTACTGGAGCAGGAGGTACCACCTGACCAGTGGAAGGCCAAGCTGCGGGAGATTGCTGTCACCCACAAGGAACTGCTGGCCCGGCTTGCAACAGTGCAGTCCGAAGACCCGGAGGTGCAACGCCTGAAGCAGGAGGCAAAGCAGGCCATTGAGGCGGGTGAGTACACCAAGGCCGAGGACTTGTTAAACCAGGCTGAAGCCCTTGACCTGAAGGCCATTGAGGAGATGGAGAAGACAGCCAGGCAGCGGTGTATCTCTGCGGCCACAACCAATGCCGACCAAGCCAAGTTGCAGGAAGTACAGTTGCGCTATGCCAAGGCAGCAGAGTACTGGCAAAAGGCAGCGTCCCTGCTGCCGGAGGGGGAGAAGAAGGATCGGATCTACTACCTGAACGAAGCAGGTAATGGCCTGTACCGCATTGCTCAATACCGTGAAGCCCTGCCCCTACTTGAGCAGAGTCTTGCCATCAGCCAAGAGATTGAAGATAGGAGTCAGGAAGACACCACCCTGAACAACATCGGCTAGATTTACCATACACGGGACGACTACGACACACCCTCACCTACCTGAAGCAGAGAGCCTTGCCATCTGCCAGGAGATCGGCGACAGGGCCGGAGAGGCGGTGACAAGTTGGCCTTACCGCAATAATAATGCCCCAAAGGGGCTGTACATACCCAGCCCGGTGCAACGCACTGGGTAGAGAGTAAACCCATGCGAAAATACCTTCTCCTTTGTATCACCCTCCTGACCTGCGCCATCCCTGTCAACGGACAGGCCAGCACCTTTCCCCAGCGCATCATCTCCCTGGGCCCCATCAACACCGAGAACGTCTACCTCCTTGGTGCAGAGGATCGCTTAGTCGCCAATACCAGCTACTGCGTCCGCCCGGAAGCCGCCAAAGCCAAGACAAAGGTCGGCTCGGTCATGCAGGTCTCCATTGAAAAGATCCTCAGCCTGCGGCCGGACCTTATCCTTGCCACCGGCCTGACCCAGCCGCAACAGCTGAACAAGCTCAGGGAGCTGGGCCTGCGGGTGGAGCAGTTCCCCCAATCGTCCTCCTTTGCTGAAATATGTACACAGTTTCGTCGCCTCGGGGCCATTCTCGGCCTGGAACAACGGGCTGAAGAGGTCATCCGGGAGATGGAAGACAAGGTAAAGGCCATAAGCACTGCTGCGGCTGCCCTGCCCAAACGCAAGGTCTTTCTCCAGATCGGGGCTACGCCGCTCTTCGGAGCAGCAGCCAACTCCTTTACCCATGACTTTATCCGCTTGAGCAATGCTATCAACGTGATTGGCGAGCAACAAAACGGGACAGTGAGCTATGAGAAGATACTGGCCCGAAACCCTGAAGTGATCATCATCGCCATCATGGGCAGTGAAACCGGCATTGCCGGAGAGGAAAAGCGCAAGTGGCAGCGTTTCCCCCTCCATGCCGTGAACAAAGACCAGGTGTATATCGTTCCTCCGGACCTGGTATGCAGCCCCTCCCCGGCCACCTTTGCCGAGGCCCTTGCCCTGGTTGCCGGACTGATTCACCCTGAACTCAAGGCAGGACAATGATGCAGGTGTATGAAATTCTGGGCAGTGGTGGCCCGGTGATGTGGCCCCTGCTGGCCTGTTCCCTGGCTGTGGGCACAGTGGCCATTGAACGGGCTTTGTTCTGGATCGGCCTTGAGAAACACCGGAACCGGAAACTGATGGACGAGGTTCTTTCTCTTGCCGAGACCGGGCAATGGGAAGAGATCAAGGAGAAAACCGCAGGCTGTCAGGATCATGTCATCCGGGTGCTTGCCGTGGGTATTATGCATCGGGACTATGATATGGGCAAGGCCATGGAGGCCGAAGCAGGCCGGATGTATCAGCAGATGAGCCGCTTCATGCCGGTGCTGGACACCATGATTACCCTTGCGCCTTTGCTGGGCATCCTGGGAACAGTGCTGGGTATCATCAGCTCCTTTAATATGCTTGGCGAGAGCGGCCTTGCCGACCCCAGGCTGGTCACCAGCGGCATTGCCCAGGCCCTGATCACCACTGCCACCGGGCTTACTATCGCAATCATTGCAGTCGTCCCGTATAATTTCTTCAACACCAGGATTAACCGGGCCGTCCATGTGATGGAAAAGTACGCCACCAGCCTGGAGGTGGTATTTGAACGAACCTCTGGCAGAGGATAAGACAGAGCCGGAACAGACACCTGTGCTGCCTCAAGGAGCTTCTGCATTTCATTCCACCCCTTCCACCCACCCTTCCGGGCAATCCTCCCGACAAAATGAGCTTCCCGCCTTATTGTATAGGCGGTGCAAATATGGTTGATAGAGCTGTTAATGTATCTCATCCAAACTCTCAACCATAAAATGAACACAATTCGCTATGACAAACCTTGTTATGCTCTATTCAGGAGCAGTTACCCTTGGTGCCTTACATGCCTTTGAACCTGGCCACGGAAAAACTCTTATTGCCGCCTATATGATCGGGACACGAGGGCGGGCCTGGGACGGCATACTCCTTGGTGCGATTGTCACCATCACCCATACCTTCAGCGTTATCCTCCTGGGTATTCTTGCTCAAATCCTCTCCAGAACCTATTCTGAAGAAACACTGCATAACTGGCTGGGCTTGGTTTCAGCGGGAATTATCCTGGCAGTGGGCATCTGGATGCTCCGGCAGCGGCTTTCCGGCAAGAGCGGTCATACTCATATTCATCTCTTTGGTCAAGGGCACAGTCATGATCATCATCACCCGCACACCCATGCACATACTCATCACCATGATACTCATAATCATGAGCATGATGAGCATCAGCATGATCATAAACACGACCACCACCATCATGACTCGAACAGCTTGGAACACAGCCACGAGCACCATCACCCGCATACCCATCACCATGAGCATGATGGATATCATGAACATGTCCATCATAATCATGAAAGCCATGAACAGAGCAACAAGGAACAGAGCCATCATGATCAGGCCACAAGCAAAAAGACCCCCTGGGAACTCTTTATGCTGGGGATCTCCGGCGGTATTATCCCCTGCCCGGCTGCCATTGCCACCTTGCTGGCTGCCATTGCAGCCGGTAAAATCGCTCAGGGATTGAGCGTAACCTTGTTTTTTAGTCTGGGGCTGGGGATAGTTATGATGAGCATTGGGGTGATTCTGTCCCAGGCAGGTCGGCTGACCAATAAAATCGGCGAGAACTTAGACTTTGCCCGCCGGATGGGAGTGGTCAGTGCCCTGCTGATTATAGGCATCGGCTCCTACACCATGTTGCATTCTGTCAGAAATATTTGGTTTTAAATCATTACAAAGGAGAAAAGACTCATGTCTGAAGAAAAAGAGAACTGGAAACGATGCGTTGCATTTCACGGTCACACCTGCCCTGGCTTGGCCATCGGCTACCGGGCGGCCCTGGCTGCTCAGGAACGCTTGCAGACCCACTTTTCCCCGGATGAGGAGATAGTCTGCGTGACAGAGAATGATTCCTGTAGCGTGGATGCAGTTCAGGTCCTGACCGGTTGCAGCATTGGCAAGGGCAATCTGATCTACCGGGATACGGGCAAACAGGCCTTCAGCTTCTACAGTCGCAAGGATGGGCGTAAGATCCGTGTCTATTTTAAGATGCAGGGCAAGCGGAGCAATCAGGCTGACAGAGATGCTTTTCAGGAAAAAATTCTTAATGCCCCGGTCGAAGAACTCTTTCATTTTACAGAACCAGAGGATCTGCCACCGAGCAAGGCCCGTCTTTTCAATAACATTACTTGTGAGGAATGCGGTGAGGCCGCCCCGGAACATAAAATCCGCCTAAACCAGGGAAAGAAGCTCTGCCTGGGATGCTTTCCAGATTACTCCAGGGGGTGGTGAGATGAACCCAGCTCTCTCTCAGGAACAGCAGCAGGAATTTTGGGAAAAGATGGCAGAGAAATATCCTTTGCCCTTTGATGAAAAGAACCTGAACAAAACGCAAGAAATCATCGCAATGGCAGAGCAGCGCGGTGTCCAGCCTGATGGCGCAACCATCCTGGATATTGGCTGTGGTACCGGGGTGTATACCCTGCCTCTGGCCCAACGGGCAGCTCGGGTGACGGGATTGGATCTTTCCTCGGAGATGATTCTTCGTTTTGAGAAAGAACAGGAAGAGCACGACATAGAAAATGCTGATGTCATCCAGATGCCGTGGAACGATGCAGCAATCAGTGAGCACCAGCTGGAAAATGCCTTTGATATTGTCTGGGCCGCTATGACCCCGGCTGTGCGCACCCCGGAGGATGTTGCCCGGATGAACCGTTGCGCCCGCAACTGGTGCGTCTATATCGGCTGGGGCGGAGTGCGGGAGAATCCCTTTTTGGCAGAGGTTTTTCAGGCCCACGATCAGACCTTTGGACCGCCTCCTGGTGCCAAGGCTGTGCAGAAGCACTTGGCAGCAATGGGGATCTTCACAGAGCTTGAGCTGTTCCGCGATCATTGGGAATGGCAAGGCACAGAAGAAGAGGCGGTTGCCCATGCACAAGGTATGTTGCGTACCCAGAGTAAGGCTGAACCCAACCTGGATCTGATCCGGGAAGTCACAGCCCGCTTTACGAGCAACGGAACAGTGAGCCATCGTACTGAAGTGGAAAAGGGGATCATGACATGGCAGGCAACATGAAAAATATTCTGATAACAGGTATAACAGCTCTTGTTCTTATCGGCTCTTTTGCCGGAACTGCGCAAGCTGGCACCCGCACCCTGACGGACATGAACGGACGAACAGTCACGGTGCCGGATAAAATCCGCAGCGTGGTTCCTCTGGGCAGTGCCCTGCGTTTTCTGGTCTATATGCAGAGCCTGGATCTGGTCAAGGGCATGGAACGGATTGAGCAAAAGCGGCTCGTGGCAGGGCGGCTGTACGGGTTGGCAACGGTTGATCTTGCCCCGAAATTGCCCATTATCGGTGAAGGCGGTTCAGGGGGCAGGTTGCCCAACTTTGAAAAGGTCATTGAGGTCTGGCCGGATGTAATCATCACGATGGGACAGGATACGACCCAGGTGGAAAACATTCAGGAGAAGACCGGCATCCCGGTTTATTCCCTGAACTACGGTGAACCGGGTATTCTTGATGTGCAGAGTGTGCGCACCGCCCTGACCCATCTGGGCAAACTGCTGGGACGGAGTGAACGGGCGACCCAACTCATTACGACCATTGACCAACTCCAGGCAGATCTGGCCCGGCGAACTGCGGGCATCAGTGAAAAGGAACAACGTGCAGCCTATATCGGGGCTATCTCCTTTAAGGGTACCCACGGGATCACCAGCACCGAGGCTGCCTATGCGCCGCTGGCATGGGCAGGTGGTAAGAACGTGGCTGCGGCAATCAACAGGCCCGGTCATGTTTTCATTGATCCGGAACAAATCCTGGCCTGGAACCCGGAGATCATCTTTCTTGATGCAGGCGGTCTGGAAACCGTGCAGCAGGATTATCAGAAGAAGACCGCCTTTTACCAACAGCTCAAGGCCGTGCAAAAACAGCAGGTCTATCTGGTCATGCCCTATAACCTCTACCACACCAATATCGAAATCACCTATGCTGATGCCTATTTTATTGGTAAGACCCTGTACCCGGATCGTTTTCAGGATATTGATCCCAAGATCAAGGCCGATGAAATCTTTCAGGCCTTTATCGGGATGAAGGCCTATGCAGCCCTGGAAAAAGAGTATGGCGGCTTTGGACAGCTGAAGTTGGGAGAGTAATATGATCTCGTCTGTCAATACAGCAGGTTCATCACCTTCAGCTACCTCCTCGCTTGCTGATGACTATCTGCGCCTTCTCCGTAAAAAGAACCTCTTTGGCCTCACCTTGCTGGCCCTGCTCATTTTTGCTGCCGGCTTTTCTCTGCGCACGGGTTCCCTTGCTCTGCCCTGGTCTGAGATACTCAGGGCCTTGGGTGATTGGGAAACAACAGGCCGGACTGCCCATGTCATCCACCAGATCCGCCTGCCCAGAACAGCTGCTGCGATCCTGGCCGGTGGCAGTCTGGGGATTGCCGGCGCAGTAATGCAGAATGTCCTCAAGAACCCGCTGGCCTCCCCTTTTACCATCGGGGTTTCCCAGGGAGCTGCCTTTGGGGCCGCGTTTGCCATCATCTTTCTCGGAGCCGGGCAGACCCATTCCTCGGCATCTTCGGCAGTCACCATTGATCTGCCCAACCTGGTGGTACTTTGCGCCTTTGTTGGGGCCCTATTGGCGGTCATCTTTATCCTGATGCTTGCTTCGCTCAAAGGGGTCACCACTGAGGCCGTAATCCTGGCCGGGGTGGCCTTATCCGCCTTTTTTGGTGCCGCCACCATGCTCTTGCAGTATTTTGCCGATGATGTCCAGGTGGCGGCCTCTGTCTTTTGGACCTTTGGCGATCTGGGCAAGGCAGGCTGGACAGAAAACATCCTGATAGGGATCACCGCTCTTGTGGCCTTTGCCTTTTTCCTGATTGGTCGCTGGGAACATAATGCCCTGCTCTGGGGTGATGAAGTGGCAGCAAGCCTCGGTATCCGGGTCCGGCATCTGCGGATCACGGCTATGCTCTTTTCTGCCCTGGCTGTTGCCGTGACCACGGCCTTTCTGGGGATTATTGGTTTTATCGGCCTGATGGCCCCCCATCTGGCCCGCCTCTTTGTGGGCAACGATTATCGTTACCTGCTGATTTCCTCAGCCCTGACCGGGGCCTTGCTCCTGCTTGTCTCGGATATCATTTCCCGTATCCTCATTCCTCCGGTGATTCTGCCGGTGGGTATTATTACCTCCTTTGCAGGAGCACCCCTGTTTCTCTACTTACTGACCCGGAGGCGCAAGAACTGATTATGTTGGAACTTAATGAACTCTGCTTTGCCTTTAACGGCACCCCCATTTTGCAGGACATCAGCTTTCGGCTGGGCCGGGGCGAAATGGCAGCCCTGCTTGGTGTGAATGGGTGTGGTAAATCAACCTTGCTCAAGACCATTAACGGCATTCTCAAGCCCAAGCAAGGAACTGTCATGGTGGAGGGCGTTGCCCTCAACGGACTTTCCGGTAAGGAAATCGCCCGTCGCATTGGCTATATGCCCCAGAAAAGCGGCACTGTCCTTTGCACGGTCTTTGATGCAGTGCTTTTGGGCAGAAAGCCCCATTTTGGCCGCACTGTCACGCCCCGTGACCTGGAGGTGGTGGAAGATGTATTGCAACGACTGGGTATGGAACAGCTGGCCCTGCGCGAAACTACAGAGCTTTCCGGCGGCGAGCTACAAAAGGTGGTCATTGCCCGGGCCCTGGTCCAGGAACCCAAGGTTCTGCTGCTGGATGAACCAGTGAATCATCTGGATGTGCGCAACCAACTGGAAACCATGTCCATCCTCCGCGAGGTTACTCAGGATCTGGATTTATTGACCATCACGGTGCTCCATGACCTGACCATTGCCCTGCGTTATGCTGACCGTTTTGTCCTGATTAAGGATGGGGGCCTGCACGCCTGCGGAGACCGGGAGGTCATGACTCCGGGTGCTATCCGTGATGTCTTTGGGATGCATGCCACGATTCATGATATTGACGGGATTCCTGTGGTGTTGCCTTTGGGGTCGGTGCAGTAGGGTCATAAGCTCTGCCCGCCATGAATCACCGTCCGATCCTCAGTATGCTCAGCGTTTGATCCTCACGAGTGTCACCGTTTAATCCTGACGGGCGTCAGCGTTCGATCCCGACGGGCGTCAGCGTTTGATCCCGACGGGCGTCAGCGTTCGATCCTGACGAGCGTCAGCGTTTGATTCCGACGGGTGTCAGCGTTTGATTAAATGCAGGCATTCGTGCCGATCAAATGCAGGCATTCGATCCGATTAAATACAGGCATAAGAGAACCGACGCCCGCTCAACAGTCTGCTGTTTCTGGGCGGTATCCTGTTTCTCCTCCTGCTAGGTCTCTGTCTGGCCGGAAAACGGCTGGCTCCCCATGACCCACTGGCCGTGGATCTCATATCTCATGCACCGCCTAGCTGCGCCGTCAGCAACCTATCCTCCTCACTATAACCTTACTGCCCCGCTTTCCAGGATCTGAAATATCCTGCCGGGTCAAGCAGGCTCTTTGCCCATAAAAATGAGGCTGCTGCCTCATTGTCAGGGCGTGGTCAAGCATGGTAGATCGTATCAAATAATAATATTCCAAAAAACGTATTACTGCTTTCTCCCTGAAGCTGAACTGGTTTCCTGTCATCAATGCCAAGGAATGCATGGTCTTCATTCTGCCGGTGGTGACTCCGGGTTTATCCATCTCCGCAGCCGAGGGGAGAATTTTTTCATGGAGCAAGAAGAGCATGAGCGTACACAACAGACAGTACAGTAAGAAAGTATATAACAGCAAGATACTCATCACCCTGACAGCCGTAGCTATGTCCACCCCAATAGTCACACCGGACAGCTCTGCTTATGCAGAGAATACAAAAGAAATGCCAGAGGTGCTTGTCTCAGGGGAGAAGCTCATTACCCCGACCCGGCAGGCCAGTGAGACCGTGTACACCGGCAGTGAGATCACCAGCAAGGGCATAGAGATCCAGGGCACCAAGGCCACCACCAGCGTGTATAACACCCTGGATATGCTGTCTGGTATTAACGTGGAAAGTGCAGACAGCAACGGGCTGGCTGCTGAGATGAGCAGTGTTCGGGTGCGCGGGGTGAAGAGTGCCCTTGGTGCTCTGACCGTGGAAGGTGTGCCCAATTACGGGGGCAATCCCATTGGCCCGCGTGACTATCTCTATGACATGGAAAACATGGAGGCTGTTTCTGTGTACAAAGGTGCTGTGCCCGGTGATATTGGGACAGGCGTGGGTTCACGGGGCGGGGCAGTGGAACTCCGGCCAGACTGGCCCCATGAAGATTTTGGTGTTGCGTTCAAACAGGGCCTGGGCTCCAATGCCTACACCCGAACCTATCTCCGTCTGGATTCAGGAGCAGTCTCAGGGACAGGGACAGCCTTTTCCGGCTCGTTCTCTTATGCTGAATCAGATAAATGGCGGGGAGAGGGGAGTCTCGGGCCCCGTTTTAACGGGAATATTGCTATGAGCCAGCCCTTTGGCGAGAAGACCATGGTCAAGCTTTGGTATAACCATAATGATCTGGAACAGCACCTGTACCGGGCCTTGAGCTGGGATGATATCCAGGATCTTGGGGCAAATTATGACAAAGGCTTTACCAACTCCCTGACCGGGAAAGTGAAGCAGGATATCTATTACTATGACTATAACCGGGGCACCTATCAGAACGATGACCTTATGGCCGTGTTGGAGTCCGGGCTGACAGATACCCTTTCTCTCAACCTGAAGCCCTATACTTCCAGGGAGGATGTGGCGATCTTTCAGGGGATGGGCAAGGGTGGCGGAATGATACGGAAACGAATCCGAGATATTGAACGAACCGGCCTCATAGGTGAAGCAGTGTGGGAAACCATGTCAATGAAGACCACAGCAGGTTATCATTTTGAAGCTGCGGACATGAGTATTTACAGTCAGAAGTATGTACCGGTTAAGGGTGGCGGCATGGCCTATCGAGGCTATGGTAGAATGGCGAGCAGAGGAACCACCTATATCAACAGTCCCTACTTCAAGCTGGCAGGAACCCATGATATATTCAGCTGGCAGGTCGGGCTGAAATATTTTCATTTCCAGGATGCAGACTCACAGGGATATATGAGTGGCCCTGGCCCGGACTATGCCTTGCAGCGCACCCCGGATCTGGACAGGGAGGCAACAGAGTATGACACCCTGCTGCCCACTGTGGCGGCCTCATCGCAGATCACAGATGCAATAGAACTGCGGGCCGGTTACGGCAAGACCTTTATCCGTCCCTATAAATATATGCCCCTGGTAAATCTCTACAGTGCCAATCGGACCACCTTTCAGGCTCAGGGCATGAATCTGCAGACCCTGTTTGATGGTTATAATATTGAGGAAACCCATACTGTTGACCTGGGACTACGCTATGTGGGGGCTTGGTTTGACCTCTCCCCTACCCTGTTTTACAGCACCCACAGCAATCTGGTCTGCACGATCTATGATCCCAGGGTGAACCTGAACTATGATCAGTTTGTGGGAGAAGCCACTGGCTATGGCCTGGACATGGAGATGAATGCCTATCTCAATGATGAGCTGACCCTGTTCCTGAATCCCACCTATACCACCATGAGCTATGATAATGATCTGACCTATGCAGGCAGTACCCTGGAGGCTGAAGGCAATCAGGTGGTGGATACCCCGGAATGGTTGGTCAAGGCCGGACTGATCTGGCATAGCGGTTCCTTTGAGATAGTGCCCATGCTCCGCTATATTGGCAGCCGTTACAGTGATCTGGAAAACAGGGATGAGGTGGATGCTGCCACTGTGGTTGATCTGCGGATGAGCTATACCCTGCCGAATATCCTCAAGACGCAGGAGATGAAGCTCTCTCTGGA
>NZ_JALAAI010000024.1:0-36747 GCF_052785085.1 Candidatus Electrothrix sp. | reverse complement strand
GTTAACAGCTCTGGGTATACAACGTAACGGTAAGCTGATTAACGTGAGCCTGAGAGAGCCTCCAACCTGAGGGCTGTCGGGTTATTGCGCCTTATGTCCATTTTACAGAAAGGCTGTCAGGGGCCTGTATTAACTCAGCAAGATTTTTCTTTTCTTTAGAAAGTTGACAGTGCTGTTTTTCGCGATATTCATCCAACTCCTTATCGCCCTTGATCAGTTGCTCTATTGCAATGATCATATCATTTGAAAAATCATGCTCAGGAAATCGATACTGCAGACCCCATAATGAAACACAAACGGTACTATGCTCTGGGTAGCCTTGTTCGTAGAACCTTTTGATAGAAGAATATTTATCCCGAAATTCCGTGTATGGAATTTCCAGTTTACGATGTGCTTTTAACTCCTCATACAGAGAAACAAGTTTTTCTAGGGTCATAGAGGAGAAATTGGATTTGCAGAAATCTTTGATTCGATATTTTAGACTCTTTTGAACATCAAACTTGCCACTTTTTAATTGCTTACGCGGAAGACTGGAATAGTCAACTGTATCGGGCTCAAGAAATTCTTGCCAGGTTGATATTTCACCAAGTAAAAGCCTGCCAGCAGCACAAGCCAAATTGGCATTCCGTATGATCAAGGCTTCCTTATCCCGTCCTTTTGTTTTCATTTCAAGTCACTTGGAGATTAATGAGCATTACCAGCCGCTGCCAGCTCCTCTCTGATAATTTTTCGCAAAATTTCTTCAAAACCATTCTGTTCGGCAATATCCAGCCTGACGATTCTTTTCAAGGTCTCATTGATAAGATGATGGTAGCCCTGCTTTCCGCCCTTTGTTTTAAAATACCGGACAACCTCGGCATCAAGCGCAAGAGTGATGCGCTGTTTTTCTTCATCAGGTTCGAGGTTCCGACGCAAAACAGCCCGGTCGAAATCCGCCTGCGTCACTTGCGGGTATTCATCCGTAGAGGTTTTTGAAATAGAGTCTCTGTTCATGCTTATTTGCCCTCCGTATAGAGATTACCATACTCCGGGAAAATCAGGTGGCAGAATATCTTGCAAAACTCCTTTCACTCCTCAACCCGCTTTACGCGCCAAAAAAATACCATAACAGGAAATACTATCAGCAAAAAAATGAAATTGATCCCGTGTGGAATACCAATGATTCTTTGCCTGCTCAGAGCAAACACCAAGGCGATGCGACCAAGCCGCAACCGGATATACTACCTTGGCAACCTGATGCATTCGTAATGAGGTTGGCAAGATATTTTCCGTAATTTCATCAAAGCTGATATCCTCAAACCCGCTCTCTTCAAGATACCTGCCAAACTGATCCACGTTGAGCACATTCGGTACTGCCCAACCAAGCATCCAGCGATTCAGCATCTCCTGTTCATCTTCAGATAACTCTGCCTGTTGCAAAAAACCATCCGCAACAACCAGTCGTCCTCCCGGCTTAAGCAACCGTGCAGCCTCTTCAAGAAGTTTCTTCTTATCCAAAGCATAACAGCTGCTTTCCAGCACCCAGACCACATCAAAGGACACAGGATCAAGACAGGTATCACTGAAGTCTTTACAGAAAAATTGACAAAGATGATCAACATTATTTTTTCGGGCAAAACGCTCTGCCAGGGGAATATGCTGCTCGCAAAGCGTTACTCCGGTGACTCGGCACTTCATTGTTTTTGCCAGCCAGACCGCGCTGCCGCCAGTGCCGCAACCGGCGTCAAGAACAGTGTCTTCCACAGATATCCGGGCGGCTTTTGCCATAACAGCATTCATGCGCTCCAGAGCATCCCTATGATCCTTTCTTTGAACGCCTTCCCAATGCCCATCCTCCCAATACCCGTAGTGAATATTATTGGTTCCCAGCGAGTACATCTGATGAGGAAAGGTAAAGTTATTGTAATACTCAATAATGTTTTTGTTCATCACATCGTGAACAATCGCTGTCATGACTTCACTCCTGAATACATACTGGATCTCAGAGCCTTCCTGATATCTCAAATACTTAATACAAGCTATCCCCTTGCCAGAGCCTTATTCCCGGAAAGGCCGCTCACCCTCACTTATCCTTTGGCCAGCGAACGAATAAACGGCCCCACAGCCTCTGGCCCTTCTTTATTCATCAACTTAATCATCGCCATCCCCCTTTTTCAACCCCTGAAGCTCTTCAATCGATAACCCTGTAATCTCCGCAATTGCCTCTATATCCAAGCTCCCGGAAGCAAGCAGCTTGACCGCAACTTCTCTTTTCCCCTCAATTTGCCCTTCGGCCCTTCCTTCGGCCCTTCCTTCGGCCCTTCCTTTCTCCTTTCCTTTTCTTTCACCCTTGATGACCCCTATGGTATAGGATGATTCCACCATACTTGCCTGATAATGAAGATCATCCTGATATCTTTCATAGGCCAGACGCTCTTCTTCGGGAAGCTTCAATATATCCAGTTCCTGCTTGGCCTTCCTGATCCCCTTGGCCTTGAAATCCTCCCTGATCTCTTCGTTTTTCAGGAAATAGATCCACTCGTCAAGGCTGTCTTTAGCTATATCATCAAAGTTGTTCACTTTGATCAGATAATACTCCGGGAATATTTCATGAATTTTACTTTTCCCGTAGAGTTCCTGCTGCTCCTCGGAAAGTTGCAAGAGATCCTGAGAGTGAAGACCTTTGAACGCTGTTGTTCCGTGGTAAATATAATCGCTGCCTTGGCCCAGATCAAAATAGAGGATGTTTATGGAGATAACCTTGACTATCTCCGAGTACGCAGCACTTTTTTCGATATGTTCTGTTATAACTTTCGAGGTGCCGAACACTATCCTTTGGAGATAATCGAATTCCCGGTCGTACTGGACCTCAATGATGATAATCTCTTCTTTATCATTCTTTACTTTCAGATCCACCCTGTTAAACTTATCCTTGCTGTCCTCCTTGTTGCTTTCACTTTCGAGCAGCTCAAGAATACGTATATTTTCTCTGAGGAGTTCGCTGAGAAAACCTTCAAGTATCTCGAAGTTGGCTTTGCTCCTCAACAACTTCTTCATTGCCCAGTCAAAACTGATCAGTTTCCGTTTCGACATTTTATCACCCCCCAATAAGCGAACGAATAAACGGCCCCACCGCCTCTGGCCCTTCCTTATCCACCAATTTGATGGTCGCAGTCCCGATAACCGCCATATCCGCCTTGCCCTCCAGCAGGGCCACATCCTCACGGCTGCTGATCCCGAAGCCCACTGCAAGCGGCAGGTTCGTTGCCCGACGGCAACGCAGGAGATATTGCGAAAGGCCGTCGTCCATTGCGGTCTGCTTGCCCGTCACTCCCTTACGGGCCACGCAGTAGACAAACCCACTACCCTGCCCTGCCACCTCAGCCATGCGTTCGTCCGTTGAGGTCGGGGTAAAAAACATAATGGCCGCCATATCCTTTTCCCTGGCCAGACACAGATAGTCTTGCCCCTCTTCCGGCGGCAGGTCAGGAATAATAAAACCCTTCATGCCGATATCCGCTGCCCGGTCAATAAAGGTATTCAGGCCGTAGCGGAACACAATGTTGTAATAGGTCATAAAAAAGAAATGAACCTGAGGGAAATCCTCCACTATCTCCTTGGCAAAGGCAAAGCTATCCTCAACCCGAATCCCGGCAGCCAGAGCATCCTGGTTGGCCTTGAGGATCACCGGGCCGTCCGCCATAGGCTCGGAAAAGGGAATCTGGATCTCAATGCAATCCACCCCGTTTTCCGCCATCTGACGAATGACCTCCCGGTTGACCTCAAGTGATGGGTATCCCAGAACCAGATGGGTCATGAGAAGGATGGGCTTTTTTTCCAGTCGTTGCTGTAAATCCTGTTGTATATTCATGGTGCTGTCCTGAAAGTATATTTATAAAATTCCCGTTTGCAGGTGCGGAATTGTAGGGGCAGACCTGCGTGTCTGCCCGGCATAAGGGCGAACACACAGGTTCGCCCCTACTGGTCAACGCGCAGCGTAGATAAAAGGTCGGCGAAACATACCGGCAAAATGATGCCGACTGTTCAGCCGCAGGGCAAGGATATTCTTACCCTGTTTGATCTTGCCGGTCAAATCAACATCCCACTCAAAGCGGTAATCGTTGTTCCACCAGAGCGGATTCTGTTCACGGTGGGCCACTTCCTCGCCATTGACATAGAGCCAGCATTCGTTGAACAGACCGGGGAAACGGAGGTGCAGCTTCTTATCGACCTGCTCTGCCGGGATGTCCACCTCAATGCGATACCAGGCATAGCCAGTATAGCTCTGCCGATCTGGATTGCGCACCCCCTGGGCCTGCATGTACAGGTCTGTCCGCAGCATCTCCCATTCAGTCGCCGGGTAGTCCTTGAGCAGATCCAGAGTATAGGTTCCCCGGTTTGCCTGCCAGAAGGTCAAATCCACCGGCTCAGTGGCAAAATTCTTTTTCACCCCGATATTCTTCGGATCCCGCCGAAAGGCCCATTCCAGGGGCAGCTTGAGCACCAGTTTCCCCTTATCACCGTTCACCCATTGCTCCAGCTCACGGTATTGCCGAACCTCACCAGGCCACCAGGCATAGCCCTTGTTTTCCACCTTCATGCCCTTATAAGTGGTAAAGGTGCCGTTCATGGCCGTGAGTTTTTCCCGGATAACCAGGGCCTTTTCGCCAAGCTGCACCGCCTTTTTATAGTCAATATCAGAGGCCGCCGCCTTGACCATTGCCAGGTACAGGGTTGTAATATCACAGCTCATCCGGGTAAAGGCTATTCGATCAAGATAGAGCTGTTCATTACGGGAAAGCGATTTCTTTTTGCGCAACGGTTCAAGCAAGGTCTCTGCTTCTTTCATCCGCGCCTTCATGGTCTTGAGCAGGCCGGAGGTATAGATGGTCGGGGCAAGGAAATACTCGTGCTCGGTTACGATAGTTTGCTCCCAGGTCTGAAAGATGGCCTCCCAATATTCCCGCATCGGTTCAGCGGCCGGTCCATAGAATTTGGGATAAAACGCTGCCAGTTCAGCCTGGATATCCACATCCGGGTTCCACATCAGCTGCCCACGGAGATAAAGATTGAGAAAGGTGGTGGCAATGGCGTTGCGGGATTCCGTATGAATTCCCAGGATTCCGGCCTTGCGATAATGCTGCACATCCTGGACAAAGGCCTGATGGGAGGGATTGGGGAGATCGCGCCAAACCAGCATCCCCTGATCGTAATCATAGATCGCCAGCCGCCCATCCATCACCTCAGCCCATGTATAAACAAAATCCTTATACTCCTGCCGGGGCGGCGACTGGAGGGAATCCATACCGTGAATAGGATCAATATCAATGGGAGCCAGCTCACAGAACAGGGATTTCTCTGCCTTCATCTCCTGCACAGGAGGGATGGTCATATTGGTATAGGCAAGAAAACCGATCTTGGCCGGACTGTCCGGGTATTTTTTCTGAAGAGTGTCAGCCACATTATTATACAGCTCCAGAAAGGGATCAGTCATACTCCAACGGAGATAGTACTTATCCCATTGCAGTTTCATCAGCTTTTTATCACCAGGATAGGTAGACTCGTACACGCCGTCCTCCATACTCAAAGAAAAGCTCTCGCCAGCAGCGTACTTCTCTTCCACCTGCTTCACGATATGTTCAGCTGTTTCCGGGGCTGTCAAGGGGATACGAAAAATGTCCTTATTCAAATCCCGAACATACTTACCCAAAGCATGTCCAGTGGGCGGAAAATCACCTTTCCCCAAGGTCATGAAATTATGTCGCTGAAAATCTTCCATGCCTGTACGGTCTCCAAGCCAGGAAATCCAGTAGGATCGGATCTCAAAAGGCGGGGCATAAGTATAATTGAGTTCACCGATAGTCAGACGCGGCTTTTTGGGGATACATTCACCGAATTCCGTGGGCAGATACCATCGACAGCCCCAACGGCGCAGGAGTTCTATGACTGCATAATAATGGCTGAGATCGTTACTGCCAGCCAGATAGAGTCGATTATCTTTCCGTCGGAGGACAATGGCATCGCTGCGTAATAATCCTTGAACCGTGACTGGCTTTTGCAGGGCTGCAGCAAGAGACTTGTCCGCCTTTAATGCCTCCTGCCCGATAAGGAGAACAGGGTGTTTTCCCTGAAGAGCGGCGGCAATGGTCTCCGGGGTGTTGGCAATGGCCGGAGTGGCACCGGACATCATGCCGATATATTTCACCAGATCCTCAGCAGCCAAGAGTTCGTTAAGGCCAGCATTATCGGCAACCACAATAACAGCACTGGTCTTGCCTTTATCAGCAATGACTAACTCCTGTACGCTTTGCCCTTTTTTTTTCTTAGTTGCAGCAAAGGATTGCTCCGACCAGCCTGACCTCGTTCCAAAGACAATAAGGATCCCTAGGAGAAGCGCATGGAAGATCAACAAATATTTTCGATTCATCTCTCAATAGATGGTTTGCCTTTGTTAGTCTTTTACCGTCTCTGTCAGCAGATACACCCAATAGCCGATATACTCCTTAATGCCCTTGGTTGTCATCTCCAGTGCCCCGGCCTGGGGTAGCCAGTCCAGGAAAGAAGGAGCACGTTCGACCAATTGGTAATCTGTCGCTGCCGGGATTACAAACACTCCAATCCCGTTAAAAATCGCTTCAGCCCGCCGCATATGACTGGCCGAAGTCACCAGCAGGATATTTCTGATTCCTCTTTGCTGAAAAATCTCCTGGCAATACAGGGCATTCTGCTGAGTATTTCTGCTCTTGGTCTCCAGTAGCATCTTGTCTGCCGGGATATCCATGAGTTGCAGAATATCTGCCATATCCTCGGCTTCAGATCTATATCCTGGCGCATTACCGCCGGACAGGACAAGAAGAGGAGCCTTTTCTGCCTTAAAAAGACGGGCCGCATGGACAATCCTGTCAACTCCGCCACTGAGATCGGTCAGGCCGTTTCCGGGAACCATTCCCCGAGTGACACCACCCAAGACAACAATCGCCTCAGCCTTGGGCGTATCCTGAACAGCAACCGGTGGATAGTGTCGCTCCAGAGAATGCATGACCAACTCAGCAGTCTTTTGTGTAGAAGCCCCCCAAAGAACAATGACGGACAGCAATAAGGTCAATCCGGCAATCCATTTTCTGTTGCCCCGCAAAAAAATAAAGGAAACAACAATAAGACCGATCCCCATGCCCAGAGGATAAACAGGCAGGGGAAGCAGTTTAGTCAGCAAGTATCTCATAATGTCGTACTAATATAATGAAGGTTTTAGTCATTTCTGTCCAGATTGTCTTGAGCGTTTTGTCATCCTGCCACCATTGTTCATTCGGTGCCAGTCGGTGGCCAAAGGCCCCGGAACTGACCACGCGAACCTGAACTTCACTTCTGGCAAATTGATGTTTAAAAATCAAGGAAGCCCTACGGGTATGATAGGGGTCTGTCACAACAAGCATCTTTTCTATGTTATGATCAAGGCTGTATTGCTCTGTTATTTCCGCATCAGTAAAGGTATTCTGTGAACCTTCCAGAATGGTTATTTTTCCTGTTGTTGCGCAGTCCGGGCAGAGCCGCTGTAACATGGCTGCCCAGTCACGCTTTGCTCTATCCACCAGGACCAGATGGTTAACAAACCCGGATTCATACAACGATAACCCCTTGCGAAGACGACTTCCTCCGCCTCCACCAAGCACAACAGCAATATCCGCCTGCGTGACTGGCTCATCCACAACAAGCAGAAAAGGGGCATAGCGCATAAATACTCCCCCGCTGACCATAATCAGCACAGCACCACACAACATACCAAGGAAAAAAGCAGGTAGTCGAGCTTTCAACTCATGTCCTCTTTCTCTGCTATTTACGGAAAAAAATAATCAGCCCTTCAGCAACACGCCGGATGTATAACCAGGGCAAAAAAAGCTTGTTTTCTTTGTGATAACGCCAGAGCATAAACTTTGGTGGGGGAAAAAAATTTTGCACAACATACAACAAACGCTTCTGCCAGGTGGACAAGCCCTGAAGTTCAAGCAATGCCTGTTTTTTAACACCATCATTTCTGCTGCTTCCTAAAAGATGGGCAAAGGCCTCCTGAGTGTTTCCAGAGGTGTTTTTTTCGTACAGGATAGTCTGGAGGCTTTCAGGGCAGACCGTGCCAAACCAGTACTGCGCTGTTTTTAGGGCATCAACACAAAGTGAAATAATCTGAAGTTCTTTAATCCGCTGAGAAAACCGCATGCCCTCTTGTTCTGTCAAGGCCTGAAACAGCAAATGAATATCATACAACCAGATCAACCGATCACCGCTATGGGAAAAATGACCGGCCCGATGAAAGCAGGCAAAGATTAACGCATCAACCTTAGTCAAGGTGTGGGCATTTTCTCCCAAAATTGGAATAGCCTCAGCTTGTTCAAAAATTTTTCCGTTAGCAAACTCCTGACTGAACTGACGATTGCAATTACTCACCTGCCAGTGAATATCATAGCAGCATCTTATCCCTTGCTCGCTTTTTCGGGCATAACTCATCTGGGTGTTGATATAATCCACCTGTGCTTCATGAAGAGGAGCATAACCTGATTCCTGCATCAGGCTCGCTGTTTTTTCACGATCTTGTGCCAGGATAAGCAGGTCAGTATCACATCTCGGGCGCAGGCCAGGTTCTGGATACAGGATATAGGATAACGGCGTCCCTTTCAGGAGAAGTGGGTTGATACCACGGTCTGCAAAAGTGGCCAGCAACTGTCGAAGATCCAGTTCAGTGACCATTTCAACGGCACTCTGCTGTAAAGATAACTCTCTCAGTCGCTGAACAAGAGATTGCGGCCAAGTGGTTCCTGGCTCTCCTGCTACTTTCCGAAACAGAAGCGGTGCCATTCCCTGAGTGACAACGTCCTGAAAAAAAATCTCCTCTGAAAACGTTTCTTGAGCAGTTTCATGAACAGGCCAATGCACTGTCTCTTCACAAAATACCCGGCGCAAGAGTTCACCACTCTCTGGATGCAATCCCCGAACAGTCACCCTTCTTTTCTCCTCCGAGCTAGGCCTGCTCAATTTTTTCTGCTTATAACCTTTCATATACCCAAGCAGTATACTGTATCCCGCAGATGACTCAAGATATTTCCCCAGAGACTGAGAGTACGTTCTTTTTCAGAACAAAAAACGGTATTCCTTGAACCCTCCTGCGCAGTGTTATATACTAGCTGCTTTACATTTACTTGACATTATCCTCAATTTTTCCTCATTCGTAATCATTGCTAATGAGGCATTGAGCCATTTGAGCAATCTTCATGTTTCGTTATCCCTCCCCAAGAGAAGGGATCGGAGTTACCTATTATGACAGAAAAAAATATCCCGGCACAGCCTTCCGCCAAATACGATTTGCCCAAAGCCTACGAGTTTGAGGAAGCCGAACAACGCTGGTACGAATACTGGTTGGAACATAAAACCTTTAGCGCGGAAATGGCAGAGGGTAAGGATGCTTTCTCCATCGTTATTCCCCCGCCCAATGTCACCGGCGTGCTCCATATTGGCCATGCCCTGAACAACACCCTGCAGGATCTGCTGACCCGGTATCACCGGATGAAGGGCGACAACACCCTCTGGGTGCCAGGTACAGACCACGCCGGTATTGCCACCCAAAACGTGGTGGAACGCCAGCTGGCCACAGAAAAAATGACTCGTCATGATCTGGGCCGGGATAAATTCATCGAACGCGTTTGGCAATGGAAAACCGATAAAGGCGGCACCATTATCAATCAGCTCAAACGGATGGGAGCCTCCTGCGATTGGGATCGGGAGCGTTTTACGATGGATGAGGGCTTATCCAAAGCCGTGCGCGAGGTCTTTGTCCGTCTCTATGATGAAGGGTTGATCTACAAGGGCGATTATATCGTCAACTGGTGCCCGCGCTGTCATACCGCCTTGGCTGATGATGAGGTGGAACATGATCCCACCAAGGGCAAACTTTATCATCTCCGCTATCCCTATGCGGACGGGTCTGGATCTGTGATCATCGCCACGACCCGGCCGGAGACCATGCTCGGCGATACAGCCGTGGCTGTCCATCCAGATGACGAACGCTATGCCGGCCTTCAGGAGATCGGTATTCGTCTGCCTATTGTTGATCGGGTTATCCCGGTGGTTCTAGATCATCATGTCCAACGGGAGTTCGGAACCGGTGCCCTCAAGGTCACGCCTGCCCATGACCGGGACGACTACGAGATCGGTCTGCGCCATAATTTGGAACGAATTAAGATCATGGATGACCACGGCATCATGAATGATCAGGCTGGCAAGTATGCTGGTATGGATCGTTTTGCCTGCCGTGAGCAGATCGTCAAGGATCTGAATGAGATGAGTTTTCTTGACAAGATCGAAGACTATGACCATGCTGTGGGTAAGTGCTACCGCTGCGCCACCGTGGTTGAGCCCACCACCTCCAAGCAATGGTTTGTCTCGGTACGGCCCTTGGCGGACAAGGCTGTGGCGGCGGTGCGGGAGGAACGAATCAAGCTCTACCCGGATACCTGGTACAATACCTTTTACTCCTGGATGGACAATATCCGCGACTGGTGTATCTCCCGTCAGATCTGGTGGGGACATCGTATCCCGGCCTGGACCTGTAAGGAATGCGGCAAACTCATAGTAGCCCTAGAGGCACCGGATGCCTGTCTTATCTGCGGCAGTTCGGATCTTGAGCAGGAAACCGATGTCCTGGACACCTGGTTTTCCTCAGCCCTGTGGCCCTTTTCCACTCTGGGCTGGCCTGAACAAACTAAGGAGCTCGCCACCTTCTACCCCACCTCAGTCCTGATCACCAGCTTTGATATCCTCTTCTTCTGGGTGGCCCGGATGATGATGATGGGCCTACACTTTATGGACGAAGTTCCTTTCCGGGATGTCTATCTCCATGCTCTGGTGCGGGATAAGCACGGTAAGAAGATGTCCAAATCCACCGGTAACGTGATTGATCCCGTGGATACGATTGCCCAGTACGGAACTGATGCCTTCCGCTTCACCCTGACCGCCTTTGCCGCCCAAGGGCGCGAAATCAAGATGGACGAGGAGCGCATTGACGGCTACCGCCGCTTTATCAATAAGCTCTGGAATGCAGCCCGTTTTGCTCAGATGCACATCAAAAACAGCGATCCGGGGATTGTCGCCGCAGCAGATAAACCTGTTGACCTCGCCCTGCCCCACCGTTGGATACTCAGTCGCACGGATGCGACCATCCGCGACGTGCGCAAGGCCCTGGACGGTTACGATTTCAACCTGATTGCCTCAGCTCTTTATCAATTTACCTGGCATGAATTCTGCGACTGGTATGTGGAGTGGATCAAGAGGGATCTGTTCTCTGATGATGAGACCAAACGCGAGCAGGCCAGAGGGGTACTCCTCTGCGTGTTGGAAAACATCCTGAAAATGCTCCATCCTATCTGTCCCTTTGTGACCGAGGAGATCTGGAGTCAGCTGCCCGGTGAGCGCGGTACAGTTATGCTGGAGCCTTTCCCGGAGGCCAACCCAGCCTGGCAGGATGCCGAGGCAGAACAGTCCATGCAGCTCTTGATGGATGTCATTTCAGCCGTTCGTACTATCCGCTCTGAGGCGGATGTACATCCCACAATGAAAGTACAGGCCTCGGTGATCTGTGCTGATGCGGCGCAACGGGAACTGCTCAGTTCCTTCAGCGATGCGCTCGGCTCCATGACCCGCGCTGAATCGTTGGAGATCATGGAGTCCGGCACAGTACCGGACGATGCCGGACATGTCCTCACCGACAGCGGGGTGGAGGTCTTTGTGCCGCTCAAGGATCTGATTGACGTGGAAGCGGAGCTGGACAAACTGGCCCGTGAACGCAAGAAGATTGAGCAGGAGCTGAAGCGGGTGCAGGGTAAACTGGGCAACGAGAAGTTCCTGAATAATGCTCCGGCAGCGGTGGTGGACAAGGAACGGGCCAAACAGGAGGAGCTGGAGACTCGATTGGCGAAGAATGAGGAGTCCAAGGCGAGATTGATGAAACTCGGCTAACGAGCCGTCAGTTAAAAAGAGCTCCCCTGATTTTAATCAGCGGGGGCTTTTTTAATTTGCACTCATACACCATTCCCCCAAAAAAAAGATATCTAGATATTGCCTGCAAACGCTGTTGGTTACCTCACAAAAGCCTAAAAAGGTTCAGCAATCGACAAAAAAGCTTAAAATAAAAAAGGATGGAAGTCCTGATTCGGTAGGCAGGGCATGTAGAAAAAACGGGGAGGAAAACCGTTGAAAAAATAAAGGGCAGACGAGAAACTGTCTGCCCTTAGGCGTGTTGAATGCATGAACGAACACATATCAAACACGGTATGTTATAAACTACAGGAAAAAACTACTCCGCTGCTGCTGGAGCTTCTTCTTCTTCTGCTGGAGCTGCCTGAGTCTTAATCCACTCAGCCATTGCCAAAGCATCTTCGTCGCTCACATTAGCCTGAGGAGGCATTGGCATAGCTATCCCCTCATACTTTTCACTTTTACCGCCTTCTTTGATGAATTTGGCCAAATCTTCTGCTGAAGTGTCAGCATTTGCTTTTGCAATATCTGCTACACTCGGGCCCATAGCCTTTTCGGCCATTTTATGACAGACCATGCAGTTATTACTTTTTAAAAGTTCTTCACTTGCAAAAGCAGAACCAGCAACCAGCAGAGATGCAACAGTAAGGGCAACGACACATGACTTCATGATTTTCTCCTTCTTAAATTGAGATAAGTTAAAATATACAACCTGCAATATAAAATCAGCCCTTCACAGCTCTTTTTATGAGATACCTTTCCTGGAGGCTCATTTTAACTGAGGGGCATAAATTTCCGAGTAATATTTCTAAGTAACATATGATGTGTACGTCGCTGTTACTTCGAGGTTTGGCCCCGGTCACAGACCGTGGGGAACGCTTTTAATGAACTCTAGAGGATTAATACATACTTACCCTATAGTCAAGTAAAAAAAGCAGCCTCCTATTTCACCAAGCTCAATCGTAGCCACTCATAAAATGAAAGCGTAAGAACACCTGGACGCACCAACAAACTCTATCAAGCTGAAAAAACGTTTTTTTTGAGTCACTATTTGTTTTTTTACCTTCCACCTGTTTCTGGACAGAAATTCACTCCAGCCTCTTTTTGTGGCAGCCCCTCAGAGATTGGCCTACCGTACTGCCGAATGTACTCATACATCACAATAGACGCCGCTACACTGACGTTCAGGCTCTGGACATGCCCCCATTGCGGAATTGAGATCGTTTCAATATCGGGATACATTGATTTATCAAAACTGATACCAAACTCCTCGTGTCCCATGACAAAGGCTGATTTCTTTGCCAACGAGCAACTTCCCAGCAACTTGGAACGACCAGGTTCAAACACAGTACACACATATCTCTTTTCTTTTAGGTACTGATAACAGGAAGAAAAATCTTCATGATGATAAAACGGCACCCAGCGCACAGAGCCCTTAGCTGAATCTGGATTAAATGCACTTACCCCCACCAGATGAATCTCACGGGCTCCAAAGGCATCTGCTGTTCTAAAAATCTTACCGATATTAAAATCCGGTTTAAGTCCATCCAATACAAGGATGTACTCATGCACCCCAGGAGTTGCACTGATAAGGTTTTTTCGTCGTACCTGTTCATAACGGACTGCAATGTCAAATCGTTTATTATAGCGTCGCGCCATACTTCATTCTTCTCCTCCGGCCATTTTTTATTCTAAGCCGGGTCATTGATAAAAAATATTCATGCCAAAATTTTTGACTCGTTTCTAAAACCCATGCAATTTACCATTTCTTCAAACTTCCCAAATAGTTTTTTTCTTCCTTCTCGTCTCTTTTGCAGAACTACAGTTGTTCTTTTTGCCGACACGTTGTACTCTAAGAAAGAAAGTCTAATTAACAGAGTGAGTTCAAAGGAGGCCATGTGGATGTAGAAAAAATATTATCCCCCTGCTGTCAATTATGTGGAGCCGAAGAACCAACAGTAGGAATATTCGAATTTCAGGCATGTTCAGCCTGTTGCTCTCTTGTAGAAGCACTTAAAAACAATCCTGCTCTTGTAGAAAAGATATTACCACACATCCATAATTATAATACCCTCGACTCCGCCAACGGAACTTTTGTAACCAAGGCCGCAGACCCGGTACTCTCTGATGTATTGGACGGTAAACGCTACCGAACCATTGATCGTGATCATAATAAATGGTACCTCTCGGTCAGTGAAGTTGATGGTCAGCCAGTGGAAGTCTTTGCCTCAACAGCCTTTGATCGTGACCATGAGTTACAATCGCGTATATCAAACCTCACAACAATAACCCGGCTAATATCCTTGATTCTTCGCCATATCTTCCTGGGAGAGAAAATAACCCTGGAAAAATGCCTGAAACAAATTCAACGAAGTTCTCGTAATAAGAACGACCTGCCAGACATGTTGTATCGTGTTTTGAATCGTTACACCAAAGCCACATAACGCCAACTCCTCTTGCGCCCAAAAACTGACCACAACATTTACAATGGCACAAGATTTTTTTGACAAAAAACAAGTAACGTACGTTCCCCATGATTCTCTTTTGTGAAGAATGCGGTCAGCGAAACACCATCACTCTGACCCCCGCTCTGATTGAAAACAATAGCTTTACCTGTCAATTTTGCGGTTTTCATAGCCCGTTTCCTTTTCTTGATCAGAAACGACAAAGCACTGGCAGCAATCCCGGCATTACATGGGATCCAGAAGTAGTGCGTTTAGAGCCGGAACGCATCAACCAGGAACAACAAATCCAGCTGGTCTTTACAGTCAAAGATACTCCGTCCCCAGAGCTCACAGTAGAACCTTTTCAGGAAGTTGCTGACCTGATTTCAGTCCAAAAAACATCCAAAAATACCTTTACAGTAAATATTAACCCTCTGAAAAATGATGACAGATTTTCTCCAGGATATAATGATGTTAGTCTTATTTACTGCGAAGAACACCTTATGAGCTGGGGCACAATAAATATTGTTTACGAAGAAGAGCAACCAGACACTTCGGTTGAAGAAAGCACAACAACAGATTCTGAACAAAAGTCAACAGCATCCCCTTCTACAAAGACAGTGTTGCCAGAAGCAGGAAAGGACACAGCAATCCTGCAGCAACAATTAGCTGAGTATAAAACCCAGCTTCATCAGGCCAAAACCAACGCATTCAGGCTCCAGAAAGAGTTATCTATTCGTCGTCAGGTCATGGATAATCAGGACTGTGGTATCCTGTTTATTAATCTTGAACAACGCATCGTTTATGCTAACCCTGTTTTCCTCAAACGAACTGGCTATAGCTTAAAAGCCATTCAGGCGAAACGAATTGATCAGGTCATCCGATTGGTGGATTCCGAATACTCAGTCAAGGAGGCAATGAAACAGTCTATACATCAGGATAAATGGGAAGCCAGGGCTTTTCTGAAAGATGCTATTCGCCAGGGTAATTGGCAGGGGCGGCAAGGTAAAGATGAGATTGACCAGGCTGAAGAAAAACCCTCTATTATCTCTTTTAAATATTCAGATGGTCAGGAAGAAGGCCAGGAAAAAGGATTTATCTGTCTCTTATATTTGGATGAGCCTCTCAGCCGATCTTCACCGCTGAAATGGGATTCGCAGAATACATCTGCTGATCATCTCTCCACCGAAATCACCCATGATTCACTAACCGGTCTTATTGATCGGCCTTCCTTTCAGCAATATCTGGAAGATGCAATACATGCCGCCCATGAAGATGACAGCAGAATAGGCTTGGTCTACATTGACCTGGACCATTTTAAACGCATCAATCAAATCTTTGGTCCTGGCTTTGGTGATAAGATACTCTGTAGTGTTTCCACCATACTCCAGCAATGCGCAAAAGATGCAGGTGCTGCCCATGTTGCCCGCCTGAGCGGTGATGAATTTGCAATCATCCTTCCACCTCCTGCAAACAAGGAGGATACTGAAAAGCTATCAAAAAATATTATGCAGCGATTCCGCACCCCGTTGAATAATGAGTCCCGTGCTATTCTTATCCGGCCCAGTGTTGGAATCAGTATGTTTCCAGAGGACGGGGACACGCCATTGGATATCCTGCGCAATGCAGATACAGCTATGGAGGCAGCCAAGAGTGAAGGAGGTAACAGGATCCGTGCCTGGAACTCTGGTATGAAAATTCAGGCTGCACAAAGTCTATACCTGGAAAATGATCTTCGTCAGGCCGTGGCTGATGATGCCCTGATTAATTTCTATCAACCGCAAATTAGTCTGGTTGATGGTTCCATCTCTGGAATGGAGGCCCTGGCCCGCTGGATTCATCCTGTCAAAGGTCTGGTTTCTCCGGCAGCCTTTATCCCCATTGCTGAAAATACCGGGTTGATTGAAAAATTGGGTATTGACCTGGTCCGTCAAGCCTGTTTACAAGGGAAAAAATGGCGGGACATGGGTTTTCGAAAATTCATCATGGCTGTTAATATCTCAGGCCGTTTGCTCCGACGTCAGGATCTGTTCTACCAAATCATGAGTTGCATAGAAAGTACTGGTTTTCCTCCAGAATCACTAGAGGTTGAATTTACAGAAGGCGTGCTTATTGAAAATATAGATTTCACTGTTGACCTGATCAGCAAACTGCGGGCAGAGGGCATCAAGTTAGCAATTGACGATTTCGGGACAGGGTATTCTTCACTGAGCTATTTACAGCATCTCCAGGTCGATAAAATAAAAATTGATCGTTCCTTTATCACTAATGTTACCACCAATAACACAGATGCGGCTATCACTCTGGGTATCATTGCCATTGCCCAAAATCTGAATTTCAAAGTTATTGCCGAAGGCATAGAAACAGAGGAACATCTGTTCTTCCTGCAAAGAAACAAGTGTCATGAAGGGCAAGGCTTTCTTTTTAGCCCTCCTATCCCTGAAAAAGAAATGACAGGGTTATTGCTACGCGATTGCAGTGTTGCACTGAATCATAAACGAATGATTGATAAATTTTATTCCATTAAAGCATAATTTTTTTATTGTCCTGATTGAAAAACTGGGGTACTCCTCATTACTGAGACCTTTATATCACTTATTTTTAAACACAGGAGGAAGTATGAAATCTATTTTTGCGGTTAGTTTTTTTGTCACACTCTTGTTCCCAGCAGGGACAGCATTTTCTTACCAATGCGATATACCCGCACCACCACCTCAAGTCCAGCCTTGTTCTCTCGGCCAACAAAAACAATGCAAAGAACCACAGTGCAGGCAACATTATCGTAGCGGGAAGAAATGCAATTGCAATAAACGTGCGAGATGCACTACGCAGAAAAAACCGTGCAGAGAAAAGATTGTTCGCAAGGACAGTTACCAATGCAAGACATGCAAGACGACATGTAGCACTACAACAGAGCAGATTAACATGGTGCAATGCAGACTCTGTGGTACTCGGTACCCTAAAGGAGTTGATCATTACTGCAATAAGGTACCGTGCAAATCATGTGGTCAAATATATCCCCGAGGCGTTGAGCATCGTTGTGGCATGAAGCAATGCAGAACATGCGGCACACAGTATAAAAAGAAAAAACAACATGATTGTGGCGAAATTCGCTGCCAATCCTGCGGAGTCTCTTACCACCCACGTTTTGAACATCACTGTCGAACGCGCCAACAACAAAACAATGACTGTTCGCAAGGCAAACAATGCTCAACCCAACAAGGCTGTAGTATCACCCATAAAGAAGCAAGAGAAACCCGATGGCATAAGTGGTTTAAAAATCAAAGTTAGACAGAAAAAAATGAACTCTCCATGCTCTTGCTCATCCTGCCCCCTTCAGGGGCGGGATAATAACGCATCTCACTAAAATCAGTTCTACTGCAAAAAGCACTCGTTTCAGGGTGGCTTCACTTATGCACAATCATCGAGATAAAGCTTCAGCTGCGCCCCTGCTCTCTGTCGTGGTTCCCTGCTATAATGAAGTTGATAATGTAGAGGAACTTACCCATCGCCTGACCAAGGCTCTTCAAGGAATTGCCTGGGAAGTCATTTTTGTGGATGATGATTCCCCGGATAAAACTAGCCGGAAGGTTGCAGATATGGCCTTTCAAAATCCTCGTGTTCGCCTTATTCATCGCATTGATCGGCGGGGACTTACGTCTGCCTGTGTGGAAGGTATGCTCTCATCTTCTGCTCCCTATCTCGCAGTGATGGATGCAGATCTTCAGCATGATGAGACCCTGTTGCCAGAGATGTTGACAGCCCTGCGCAGCCAGCAACTTGACATAGTGGTGGGCAGTCGATATACAGATGGAGGCGGCATTGGTGGCTGGGATACCAAAAGAGCTGCTTACAGCCGCTTTGCGACCCGCATCAGCCGTTATTTTACCCGCACTGAGCTGACTGACCCCATGAGTGGTTTTTTTATGATTCGACGGGAAGCCCTGATGCAACGTGTTCGCAGGCTATCCGGCATAGGTTTTAAGATCCTGCTGGATCTTTTTGCCTCCTCCCCAACGCCCATGCGTTTTTTAGAGCTTCCTTATACCTTTAAAGAACGCAATGCTGGTGAAAGTAAGCTGGATAATCGGGCCTTACTTGAATTTGCAATGCTGTTGCTGGATAAGTGGATCGGACACCTGATCCCGGTTCGTTTTGTGGCCTTTACTCTGGTGGGCGGCATTGGTGTGTTTGTCCATTTTCTGGTGTTGCTCCTTGTCTTTCGCATAACCGGAGCCTCTTTTATGCTGGGGCAGACCTTTGCCACCTTGACTGCAATGACCACCAACTTTCTTCTGAATAACTTCTTCACTTATAACGATGTTCAGCTTAAGGGCAGGAAGTTACTGACAGGCTGGTTTTCCTTTACCTTGGTTTGTGGGATAGGGGCAGCAGCCAATGTAGGGATCTCCTCGTTGCTCTTTCAGCGACAGACCAACTGGATACTTTCAGCCCTGGCAGGAATAGGCGTCAGTTCAGTTTGGAACTATGCTGTCACTGCGGTATACACCTGGCGAGCACCTTCTCTTGGAACCAAATAAAACAAATAAAAAATTACAGGGAGCCCCCACAAGCCTCGCAATACAAAAGGTAAATCCCCCATAACTCCTTATTGCCTTTGCCATATCAAATCCTCTGCAGCTATTTTTTCCTCCAAAACCAAGGTATCAATAAACCCAAGGAGTTTTGCACCAAATTCGGTGCGATGCAGTTTCTCAGAGCACTCACAAAGCAGCCGGGCTTTGTGGAGATTACCGACCTTCAGCTGTTGTACAGCCTGAATCATTGTGAACTCAGCCTGTTTTTCCAGAGCAAGAAGATCGGTCAGGTCAGATTTACAACGTCGGCAAACAGGCATGCCCTTAAACCAGGCCCGGCAGACAGGACAACGTTCCATCATTATGATTCCAGATAAAAAATCACCTCATTTAACTCATGCATGGATTCGCCGAGCCGTGCCCCATCCGCTACTTTCAGGGCATCACGAATCGCCTCCACCAATTCGACCAGTTCTTCCTGATCTTCGGTTTCTACGTCGTCCATCAGGGCTTCTGCTTTCTTGATCAATGCCTCAGCCTCAACAGCTTCTTTGGCGTCCTCACCTTGTTTTGTCTCTTCTTGGTTCTCCTCGTCAACCACAACATATTCACCATCAATATCATAATCAGACTGGCTGCTGAACAATTCACCGATCTTGCCACGGGCCTTGTCCATTTCTTTTTTATCCAGCTTGGCCATGGCATTATCAATTTCTATCTTCTTTGATTTGCCAGTACATTTTTCAATGGCCGTGACATGGAGGATGCCGTTCTTATCCAACTCAAAGGTATCAATTATTTCATTGCCTTCAGGTTTCCGGGAAAGGCCAGTGATCATAAATTCGCCGATCAGAATATTTTCACTGGGAACCGTGCTTTCTCCTTGATACACTTCAATCTGTACTTTTTCCTGGTTATCATGCACGGTATAAAAGACTTCACTCTTTTTCACCGGGATAGGAGAATTCTTTTTGATCAGCGGCACACAGACCATATCGTAGGACATGGATTGCATATTGACTTGCAGAGAAGCTGTAGAAAAGGTGTAGGGTGTAATATCAACCAGCACTGTGGAAACCTCCTCCCCGCTGATCATACCAGCCTGTACAGCTGCACCAGCTGCAACACAGAGATCAGGATCAATCTCGCAATGGGGAACAAGACCGATCTCTTTTTCAAAATATTGCTGCACCAAAGGGGTACGGGATGAACCACCGACCAAGAGTACCTCCTCAATATCAGAAGCGGTCAGGTTTGCCCCTTTCAGCGCAATATGCACAGCTTCCATGCTTTCCTCAATAAAAGGCGTGATCATCTCTTCATATTCTTCCCGGCTGATCTCCAGATCAAGATGGACCGGTACCCCATCTTTTTCAAAGAGATACTCTTCTTTTACCGTAACAAAAGGGTTGTCCGAAAGGGTGATCTTGGCCTGTTCTGCTGCCCGGCTTATCCGCGCCTCAGCCTCAGGAGCCAGGGATATCTCGCCGTGCTCTTCCTTGAGATGTTCAAGCAGGTGTTCAACGATCTTGCGGTCAAAATCATCACCGCCCAAATGGTTGTTGCCGTGGCTGGCAATGACTTCAATCACACCGTCCTCAATACCGACCACCGAGACATCAAAGGTGCCGCCCCCCAGATCATAGACCATGATCGTCTTGCCCACATGGGCATCGCCTTCATAGGCCAAGGCAGCAGCAGTGGGCTCATTAATCATCTTAACCACTTCCAGACCAGCGATTTCTCCGGCCTCTCTGGTTGCCTGCCGCTGGACATCGGAAAAATAGGCAGGCACAGTGATTACGGCCTTTTCAACCTTTTGCTTGAGCTGTTTTTCAGCAATTTCTTTGAGTGACTTGAGAATAATGGCGGAAATTTCCTGGGGAGAATACTCTTTTCCTGCCATCTCGACCTGGTCACCACTTCCCATCAAGCGCTTGACTGATTTAATCGTCCGCTCCGGGTAAACTGCATACTGGTTGCGGGCTGCTTCACCAACCAGCAAAGCACCGTCCTGATCAATTCCCACATACGAAGGCAGGATCACGCTGTTCTGGTTTTTCAGCAGGACAGGATGGGCGTCCTGAACAACAGCCACTTCTGAGTTGGTGGTTCCAAGGTCAATACCAATAATTATCTCATTCATTGTTCAATCTCATTAGTCTTTACACCCCTTTTTTTTAGAGGGGGAAATATTTATAGCTTCAGGAATTTTTACAAAATAGTAGGACTGTAAAAGTAAGGGGCTTTGTGTTAACCCCCTTGTTCTAAGCGGTTTACCCGAACATCAGCCAAACGCAGAATCCTGTCCTCCTCTTGAAAACCTGTCCGTACCTCAGCACTTACTACTCCATCAGCAAGGTCCGGCAGGGTGTCTGTACCCACGGCCCGCATGCTATGCGGATCAAAACGTTGATCAAGGGCTGCAACAGGGGTAATATCCCAGGCCAGCAACAGACCGAGGATCCTGTCCAGCAGCATCTGCTGTCCAGCTCGCATAGAGGCAATCATATCCTGTTCCCGCTGCAGTCTTTCTGCCCTTTTCCTCTGTCTTTCCCTCTGTTCTTGTTCTTCTTTCCTCATCTGACGACGTGACCAATAGATCTTTCTCTTTTTCCCCTCTGGTTGCGGCTCAGATTCACGAGGTTCCGGCAAGGCACGGATGGATGCGTGAATACGGTCATAGAGATCAATTATGCCGTCCAACAGAGGGGCGAGTTCAGGCCCGTCTTGTTCCGCATCCCCGCAAAGATCATTTTCTTCATGCGCTTGCAAGGCATCCTGCATCTCGACAAATCCCTGTTTTATATGCCGGGATTCAATCTTAACCTCATTTTTCAGGGCCTTAATTTCACTGTACAGGGAAAATAAATCCAGTTTGTCTGCCGGTTGCCCATTATCATCGGATACAGCTGCCAGATAATCACGAAACCTGCTCACTAATTCTTCTGCCCTGCCTGTCTCCATCTCCGCTGTTCTGTCTATCGCCATATGTTGCACTAATTATTACACTGCTATCTATATTTGCCGTACTCCCAGAGCAAGCAACTCCTGCAGGGTCTGTTCATCAGGCCGGTTCTTTGTCGAGACCTTGCTGAGTTCCCGAATCAATTCTTCGGGTTCCGGTAAGGTCTTGTCAAACAGCTCCAGAGCTGCACGATCTTTTTTCGTCTTTATCTTTTCATAGGCATGGCGGATTCGTTGAAAATCTTCAGGAAACCGTTCAGGGGAAAATTGCTTCACCATGAGCAGATACCCCTGTTTGACAGTTTCGTCGTTACAATCTTTTGATATGCCTAAGATTTCATAAGGTGTTTTCATAAACGTATATTTTTAATGATCACCAAAGAGTTCAAAAAATCTTTCTATATCCTCTTTGCTCGGTTTTTTCTTTCCTCTATCATCATCGTCATCATCCTCATTTAACATTTCTTGTTCCAATAGCTCAGCCAGCAATGCTATGGGCGGGCCTCCAGAAAAACCAAATGATGCGTGCTTGTCCAGAAAGTCATCAATTAAATTCACAGTGGCGCTGTCCTTCTGTTGCATAGCCATATGTGAGGCATCTTCCAGTTCCTCTATATCCTTCCCTGTCAGCCTTTTCTTCCCGGATTCACTCTTCCCGACAACGAGATAGTACTTGAACAAAGGAACATCTGACCAGTGTTGCGCAGCCTTTTTCCCGTATGCATGCAAAAGGGCAAACTCAGACAGTCGCTGCCAAGCCTGACAAATCATAACAAACTCATCCTTATGCAAGGCAAGGTTCACACCTTTGTTCAGATAAGGCAACAAAGCAACACGTATTCCCTTCCAGGCCGTAGCCTTATTCCTGTTGCTGTTAACAATGAGAGGAACAAGTTGTAACAGCTCTTCTTTTTCCGGCGTATTCTTAATAACCGCTTTCAAACGGGTCAAAAGCTTCTTTTTCCATTCCATGGAAACAGACATCAACTCAGCGTCCATGCGGGTCTGAACACGGGCAACGGTCTGATATTCATACTGTGATTCCCCTTTGTCCAGCAGGGCTTGACCTTCTTTTTCCTTGCCCTGTAACAGCTCTATCAGTCCACGGGTTATCTCTATCCTGCCTTGATCGGCATTGCCTCGACCAAAGGCGGATGCATGATCACATTCTTTACAGGCCAGGGCATATTTTTCCTGTTTACCAAGCTTATGGGCATGGTTGATATGGGCATTGATGAGCAGTTCCCGGACCTTTGTGTTGATAGGGTCGATTTTAAGCAATTCTCCGGCAAGACGACTGGCCTTTTTAAAGGCACTGCGTCCCACTGCTGCTTCAGCACCAAGAAAAAGAATATCCGGTTCCTTGGGGAAATGCTCCAGCATTTTATTCACCCAGCGGTATTGCTCAGCAGGACTCATGGAAAGAAGCTGATGAATCTTGAGCCAGGTCTGCTTGTCATCAGGATCATAATCCAGACTTTTTTCCAATTCCTTCTTCTGGTCGTCCCAACGGTATCTAGGGCCATGTATTTTTGCTGTCCAGGTGGCAATATGCCGATGCATCAAAGCGATCTTCAACGCATCATCTGCATTTTTTCTTTTGCTCAGGATCTGGCTGGCCTGCCGCCATCTTTCCGGGATGTTAGGGGACTCTTCATGTATTTCCAGAGCAAGGGCCTTAAGACGTGCCAATTCAAAGTCATCCTTAATTGGTCCGAATTTCTTTTCATACATCCGCAGACAAGACAGATCATGAACAAGGAGTTGATACGCTATCTGCTTGATCACCGTATTGTCCAGAGAGACACCAGCATTGGCATTGCAAAGACAGCGCATAAATCCAGCCGGGGTTGTTGCATTTTTTTGGAGCGAGGATACAAACTTCAAACTGGCCTTATCCAGCCCTAAGAGTTCCTGCACTGCCTTTTCTTCTGTCTTGCCAAACGTCTTGGTAATGCTTTCTTTTTCTCCTCCATTCTTTACCAAATGGAGGTACGGTGAAATCAGCGCAATAAAAGGGGAATCTGCATGAATTTTATCAAAAAATGTCTGAGCCGTTTCCTGATCATCATGAAAGGCAAGCATGCCGTTCAGCGCCATACGAAAATTTTTATAGGGTGATCGGAAGGGAAGACCTTGCAGATGCTCCAGAGCTTCGCTATCCTGTCCTAGGCTGTAACAACGCAGAGCCTGCCGGGCATGGGAAAATTGGCTGCGTAATGGTGAGTCAGCAGGAATTTTCTGAGCAAGTTTCTCGTTACCGCTGAGCAGTAATGCCGCAAAGGTTTCATCAACCAACTGTTTTTGCTGTTTGGTCAGAGCATCGCCTGTTTGCTCAAAGAGTTCCCATGCCTTGTCCGGTTGACCATTATGAATCAGCAGGAAGATATGCAGATCCTGCAGTTCCGGGCCCTGATCAGGAAACTGGGTTTCCATATTATGAAAAATAACAAGAGCCTCTTTATACATGCCTTTGGCTACCAGCTGTTTGATACGACCCTGGAAAGAAGAACGGAACGGTTCCGCCCACTCTTCATCCTCGCTTTCCTGGCTCAGCCTGCGGAATACCTTGATTGCCTCAGCAAATTTTTCTTGCTTGAGGTAATTTTGACCAAGGTTGGGCAGCTCTTTTATCGGCATATGAGCAATAGACTTGGCCTTGCTTTTTTTTCTTTTTTTCTGAGGTCGCTTTTTTGCCATTTTTATATATGTATCTCGCACAGAACGTAACAACAGATAAAGGAGTACGATGACCAACTTAATAAGGAACAACAATACACGCAGAAAGATGGCTACATACCCTTTCCATTGCTTTTTTAAAGCAGACCAAGTACATATCCTTGGCTTTTGTCCCGGTTTATGCTGGTGATCAGAAATACCGCTCACATCCTTTTCCACTTTTTTCAACAAATTTTTTCAAAACAGCCCCGTTATAACATGCCGTTCTTGCTCTTGCAAGAGAGAGCTTTTTCTTTTTTATAAGACAGGTCAATGCAACAACCGCCTCACCAGGAGAAATTGGTCACCAAATTACTGTAAGGCTTTCCCAGCATCCTTTTGTGTTATCAAAGTTTCGTCCGTCATCGCTTCCTTATTTATAATCTGCTTTTTTTGCTCTCTTAACCCAAAACAGGAAAAAACTACCACCGTGTTCTGAAAAAGCAAGGGAAAATTTATGGTCACCTTTTACAGCTTCCTGGGGATTATCTTACGCCCCTTGGGGATCATCATGCGTCACAGGGGGATCGCCTTGCGCCCCTTGGGGATCGTCTTGCGTCACAGGGGGATTGCCTTGCGTCACAGAGGGATTATCTTGCGTCACAAGGGGATTGCCCTTCGTCCCTTGGGGATCATCATGCGTCACAGGGGGATTGCCTTGTGCACCTTGGGGATCGTCTTGCGTCACAGGGGGATTGCCTTGCGCACCTTGGGGATCGTATTGCGTCACAGGGGGATCTTCTTCAGTAACTCCTTAATTTTCTTTGCTGCGTTCTCTCCTGCTCATGATGTTGTGTCCAGCTTTACCAGATAATTCAGATATTTCTGTACAGCCCCTGCCGGGCGATATACTCACGCACCTGGAGATCCACCTCTTCCGGTGCCCTGCCCTGTCGTAGCTCTGATCGAATCATAGTGGAGGAAATATCCTTTGTTAATTGATTCATAAGCAAAAGGATTTCTGCCCCGTCCGGGCGGAGCCAGCGTTGATCAGACTCCGCCGGTTGAAAAGAACCAGGAAGACGTTTAATCGCACTCTGCATGGTCGTGAGGGAAATACCTGGGCGGGAAACAACAATAAGATGGGTCAGACTGAGGAGTTTCTGGTATCGGTACCATCGGTGCAGATCCAGCAGAGAATCCGCACCGATGATGAAATAGCATTTCGGATAAAAGAATCGCTTCTTGATCTCGACCAGAGTATCCACCGTATAGGAGGGAAAAGGGAGTTCTGCCTCAATCAGGGAAATGGCAAAACGATCATCGGCCAAGACTGATCTGCCAAGCACGGTTTCCAGCATGGCCACCCGATGCCAAAACGAGGCACCAAGTGCAGCCTTATGGGGCGGATCTGCTGCCGGGATAAAGAGCACCTCATCCAGCTCGGCTTCTACAGCGGCTTGGCGGGCAATAGCCAGGTGGCCGTTATGCACCGGATCAAAGGTGCCGCCGAACAGGCCGATCCGTTTTTTTGCGTTATCTTCCCCCACACCTGTTTCCACTCCTCTCTACTGCCGGACCTGGCCTTCACCATAGACCACAAATTTCTTCGTGGTCAGCTCTTCCAGGCCCATCGGACCATAGGCATGCAGTTTGGTGGTGGAAATACCGATCTCAGCACCAAGGCCGAACTGGCCCCCGTCGTTGAAACGGCTGGAGGCGTTGATCATCACGGCTGAGGCATCCACCTCCCGGAGAAAACGCTGGCTGTTAGCATAAGACTCCGTAACAATGACCTCAGTGTGTTGGGAACCATACTGTTCGATATAGGACATAGCTTCGTCCATATTTTCCACCACCTTGACAACCATTTTCAAGTCCAGGAACTCTGTACCCCAATCTGCATCCATTGCCAGCTTAATCTCCGGCACCAAGGCACAGCTCTGCTCACAACCCAACAGCTCAACCCCAGCTCCCATTAGCTCCTTGGCCGCCGCAGGCAGGAAACGTTCGGCAATATCCTTATGCACCAACAAGCCTTCCAAGGCATTGCAGACACCGGGCCGCTGGGTCTTACCGTTGATGGCAATGCGGATACCGGTATCAATATCACCGCCCTCATCAATGTAGAGATGGCAGACCCCCTTATAATGCTTGAGCACCGGGATGCTGGAGTTCTCCGTAACAAAACGGATCAAGCCCTCGCCGCCCCTGGGAATGATCACGTCAACAAATTCTTCCTGAGCCAGCATAGCATTAACCCCGTAGCGATCTGTGACCGGGATAACCTGTACAGCCTCCTTGGGCACCTTATGGTCTTCCAGCACCTTTTGCAATAGGCCAGCCAGGGCTAAATTGGAATGAATAGCCTCAGAACCGCCCCGGAGCAGAACCCCGTTTCCTGCTTTAAGGCAGAGAGCAGCCGCATCAATGGTCACATTAGGTCGGGATTCATAAATCATCCCCACAACGCCCAAGGGCACCCGCATCCGGCCGACCGTGATTCCGCTGGGACGACGCTTCATATCATCCACCTCACCCACGGGGTCGGGCAGGGCCGCAATCTCTTCCAGCCCCTGAATCATGGAGGCAATGACCTTATCACTGAGTTCCAGGCGATCCAGCATAGCCGGAGACAAACCCTTTTCCCGGCCTGCGGCCAAATCTTTCTCGTTTTCTCTGCGGATAAAATCCCGCTCGCTCTTGAGCTGTTCAGCTGTAGCCAGCAAGATATCGTTCTTTACTGCGGTGGAAAGGGCTGCCAGTTTGCGGGCTGCCGCCCTTCCCTTTTCTGCCATAGCGGTGATGAGTTGATCAATTTCCTTATTATCCATTATCTTTCTTCTTGGTTGGAGTATTTTTTACTATATTTTTGTTCACTGTCTGCAATGAGTAAAGGCAACAGTGTACCGTATTTCGGAAGGCAGGACAACAGGGTAGCAACGGATTCGATAACTCAAATGCTGGTCTTTAACTCCAAAAGCTTTGTTCTCAGCTTGACAAAGACCTGTTAAAAGCCCTATTATAAGAGTTAATACAAGCTCGTTTAAATGCACACGGGAGAACAACAATGACAGATCTTGTTTTAAGCAGCAGAATAGCAAGCATATCAGATTTAAAGAAAAATCCTATGAAAGTAGTTACTCAGGGCCAAGGTGAGTCAGTCGCTATCCTGAACCGCAACAAACCTGCATTCTATTGCATTCCGGCAAAAGCCTACGAAGAGCTGTTGAACAGGCTGGAAGATATGGAACTGAATGCCCTTGCAGATACCCGCGCAGGTCAGGAGAGAATCAAGGTGGATCTGAATGACCTATAATCTTGAATTTCTGACTGATGCTCTGAAAGAATGGAAAAATCTGGACGGGACGATCAAAAAGCAATTGAAGAAGAAACTTGCTGAGCGCCTGAAAAATCCCCATGTACCTGCTGACAAACTCTCAGGCAGTGTCAACAGGTACAAAATTAAATTGCGCTCCGTGGGGTATCGGTTGGTGTATGAGGTTTTGGATGCCGAAATTGTCGTTATTGTAGTGGCTGTGGGAAAACGGGAGAAGAGCACAGTGTATAAAAAGGCTGCCAAGCGGAGCAGGGATTAACCTCATTCAGCAACTGCCAGTTCCGCATTCTTGCAAGATTCTCTTCCAACCGCTTGATGGTCCATTCCAGGCGTTCTCTTCTATGACACCTTCCTGGCCCGGTATTTTACAGAGTTGGACGATTATTGAGGATGTCTTGCAGCTTGCTTACGTCAGCCTTTTTGCCGGTGTATTCCAGGTTCCAGAGGGCGAGGTCTATGGCTTGGAAGGCGGGGAAGGGGGATGGGAGGTCATCGGGGTCGAAGTTTTGATGGGCTTGGATGATTTTGCCGATCAGGGATGCATCGGCTACTCCGTCGGCTATTCTGCTTGCTAAGGCTCGGATGGCTCCTTGGCGGACTTGGTAGAGAGAAGCATCAAGGAAAAACTTGCCCTGCTGAACGTCTGAATGGCAAGCGATATGCTGACAATTGGCTAGAAAATTTGTTGGTATCAGCCACTATGAATGGCGGGATAAGAGGGTATCAACAGAAAACGTTATAAACAGCAATTTTCAGCAATCAACCTCTTTTTTTCCGAGAGGAGAGTATTCCCTTTTTCATCGAACCCTTCTTTTTCACAAAAGATCTCCCTTCTCCCTGCCTCTTGCTCGTTCCCGGCCCGGTCAACACCTCCTTTTGCCGCTCCCGGGCCTGATTATCCTTTTCCACAAAGCAAGGCTTGCCGGTAAAGGGATTTTCACCAGTCCAGTACATCAGAGTAGACCAGGTTGAGGGCGTAGGCGTAAAAATTTGCACCTGCCTGGGCAGAACCCTGAGTTCCTGTTGGGCGAAGTTCTTTAATGCCTGCATATCCTGCTGACGGCAGCCTGGATGGGCCGCAATAATGTAATAGGTCAGGAACTGTTTCAATCCTTCTTGAGCGCTCATCCGATTAAACATTTCCCGGAATTTAAGCAAGTTTTCCCGGCCTGGCTTGCCCATGCAGGCCAGCACATTATCCTGACAATGCTCTGGAGCCACCTTCATCTGTCCGGACACATGATGGCGCACCACCTGACGGAGATATTGAAGCCCGTTTTTCTGATCTGCCAGAATCAGGTCATAACGAATACCAGAGGACACCACCACCTGTTTTACCCCTTTAAGCTGGCGCAGCTCCTCCAGCAGGCAAAGCTGCTCGCTATGATCCACCTGCATAGCCTTGCATTTCTCTGGAAACAGACAACGTTTTTCCGGGCAACTCCCCTTGTTGAGCTTTTTCCGGCATTCCACCCCGTACATGTTCGCAGTTGGGCCACCCACATCATGAATTCTCCCTTGAAAGACAGGGTGTTTTGTCAGCTGCCTGGCCTCATCAACAAGGGATTTTCTGGTTCGTTGGACAAGAGTTCGGCCCTGATGCACCGCAATGGCGCAAAAATTACATTCGCCATAGCAGCCTCGATGGGTGGTCAGAGAAAAAAGGATGGTCTCCAATGCCCGCACAGCACCCTGTTTTTGATGAAAGGGATGAAGATCCCGCTGATAATCCAGGCTGTGGATATGGTCTAGTTCTTTGGGAGAAAGATGGGGTTGCGGGGGATTTTGAATCAACCAGCGAGTACCGTGGAGTTGCACCAGGCCTTGGGCAGAGATCGGGTCATTGTTCTCGTAAAAACGGCGAAACATTTGGGTAAAGGCTTTTTTTGCCTGGTTGCTCTTGCCAGCAACCTCCTCATAGGCAGGCAGTCTCAGATGGTCTGTCGGCCGCACCGAGGATTGGTAACAAAGCCCACGAATATGGCGCTGATCTTTTCCGTCCCGCAGGGCAAAAGCCAGCTCCTTTACCGCTCGCTCTGCCATGCCGTAGAGAAGAAAGTCAGCCTTGGCATCCAGGAGGATGGAGCGACGCACGGAATTGGACCAGTAATCGTAATGGGCAATGCGACGGAGACTGGCCTCAATGCCGCCGAGGACAATGGGGCAGGTATTTTTAAATTTGCTGCGGATCAGGTTGGCGTAAACCAGCACGGCCCGATCTGGTCTGCGATTATTGATGCCACCAGGGGTGTAGTCGTCCTTTTTCCGGGGCTTGCCCGATGCAGTCCGGTTAGCCACCATTGAATCCACACAACCACCGCTTACGCCCCAAAAGAGCTTAGGTTCACCGAGACGGCAGATATCATCGCCTTGCACGTTGGGTTGAGCGATGATTCCGACTCGGAAACCGACATCGCTGAGAACCCGACCAATGACGGCTGTGCCGATAAAGGGGGAATCAATGTAGGCATCGCCGCTGACCAGGACAACGTCCAGACAATCCCAGCCGAGCTGGTTGAGTTCTTTCTTGGTGGTTGGGAGGAACATGGTTGTTATAAAAAAAAATTGTGAAAAAGAATGCACGGTGCTCATCTTTTCCTAAACAGATATCAAGCTCTTTTCACGGTACTATTTAAAGATACAGGAGCGGGACAGCCTTTTGGTAATCGGTCTCTATTGTACAAACAGTCTGAGAACGAGTATTATTAAGAGAAGAAAGCGATGCTTGATGCGCTGAAAAGGAAATTGGATAGTGGGGGTAACTATGACACAACAACACACTCGCAAATCATTTGTCCTGGATACCAACGTGATCCTGCATGATTCATCCTGTATCAATCATTTTGACGAGCATGACATCATCGTCCCAATTACGGTACTGGAAGAGCTTGATCATTTCAAAAAAGGCAACCAGAGTATCAACTTTCATGCCCGAGAATTTGTCCGCTCTCTGGATGAACTGAGTTCCAACAAACTCTTCAACGGTGGAGTTCCTTTGGGAGAAGGTAAGGGACGCCTCTCCATTAAACTGGAGCAGGAACCTCATCCTGAATTACGGCGCCATTTCCCGGCTTCTGCAAAACCGGATCACCAGATCCTCAATATCTGCTATACCTTATATAAGGAAAACCCAGACCATATATTTATTCTGGTCACCAAGGACGTGAATCTGCGCATGAAGGCCAGAGCAGTAGGCCTGATGGCAGAAAACTACATCACCGATCATGTTAAAGATTTAGGATCCCTGTATACCGGCACCCGCATTATTGATGAAAGTCCCTTTGGCCTGATTGATGAACTGCATACCAGTGAGGAAATGCCGGCAAATGATCTGGATGTGCCCCAGGACAACCCGTTAACAGCTAACGAATTTATCATCCTGCGTGAAGCCAATAAATCTGCCCTGGCAACCTACCATTCCGGAGAAAATAAGGTACAAATTGTCCGCAAACATAAAGTCTGTGGTATCCTGCCGCGTAATGCTGAGCAGACCTTTGCGGTCCATGCCCTGTGCAATACCGAGGTCCCCTTAGTCACGGTCAGTGGCAAGGCCGGAACCGGTAAAACCCTGCTGGCCCTGGCATCTGCTTTAGAGCAACGGCAAAATTACCGCCAAATCATGCTGGCCCGCCCTGTGGTGCCGCTTTCTAATAAAGACCTTGGTTTTCTACCAGGCGATATCCAGTCAAAGATTGGCCCTTATATGCAGCCTCTTTATGACAATTTGGCCGTTATCCGAAACCAGTTTCAGGAAAAGAGCAAGATGCACCAGAAGATTCAGGATCTGCTGGAGGAGAAAAAACTGATCATTGAGCCGCTGGCCTACATCCGGGGCAGGAGCCTGGTCAAGATGTATATTATCATAGATGAAGCCCAAAACCTGACCCCTCATGAGGTAAAAACGATTATCACCCGCGCTGGAGAAAACACCAAGATCGTCTTTACCGGTGATGTCCATCAGATTGATCATCCCTACCTGGATTCCCAGTCCAATGGCCTGAGCTTTCTGATTGAAAAAATGCGGGGCCAGCATCTCTACTCCCATATCACCCTGGAAAAGGGTGAACGCTCAACTCTTTCCATGCTGGCCAGTGAGTTGCTGTAGCCCTCTGCGTGAAAACTCTGTGCAAAGATGTACCTCACCCGCCCGTTCGCCATTCTCCTTCCTCCCTTGGTGAACGGGCACTTCCCTGATCCTTTGACAAGCAGGTAAAAAAAATCCCTTGGCCAAACCTGAACATTGACCAAGGGATTTTCAAAATAAAGCCATTAATGCATTAAACGGCATGCTGCATCAAGCAGAACCTACTCTGCGTCAGGAGCCTCTTCTTCAACCTCGTCCTCGGCTTCACTGTCGTCCCCTTCTTCATCCATCATGTCAGAGGAATCTTCATCACTCTCTTCATCGATTTCTTCGAGAGCTTCTTCCTCACCAGCGTTATCCATACCATCTTCAGCAGCTACTTCATCTTTTTCCTCCTCACCCATAGCATTTGCTACAGCCTCACCGGCTTTTTCCTTAGCAGTCGCCGTAGCAGCATCCGCAGCACTGTCAACAACTGCTGAAGCAGTATCGCCAACAGCTTTAACTACATCGGAGGCAGAGGCGGTCACGCTTACACACAGTGAAAACAGGACAACCATTACAAAAGATAGAATACCTTTTACGTTCTTCATAAAGAAACTCCAAAAACTTTAATAAAAAAAACAGTAGTGCATACAAAGAGGTTCTCACCGTGATAACCCTCTGATCACCTTCCTGGATAAAGTCTATCAGGAACACCAGTCAGATGATTACTGAATAGTATATAATATAAAAAAACTTTTGTCAGTAAATAACGTCATGCGCAACCCCTCAATGCCACTTAAAAAACCACTTTTTCTTGCCAAATCCTTCCGCATTAACCAATATTTTTATGTGTCCTACAATGTATCGCAAAGGAACGTCAGTAGCTTCCGGGACTTTCGCTTAAACTCCTTCCGGGAAAACCGTGGCTGCCAGGGCTGTCGCCAAACTTCATCGGAAATCAACATGGCTGCTGCCAATTCAACTCCTCTGAAGCTTGCGACCGAGCAGAGGGCGGAAAACTCCATATCCACCCCATAGATTCCCTGGTTCGCATATTCAGTAATCTTGGCTTGGGTTTCCCGATACGGAGCATCTGTAGTCCAGATCTTTCCTTGGTGAAAAGGAATATCCGCTACATCCAGAATAGTTCCCAGATGCGAGCACAGGGCGGAAGAAGGGAGTACCACCCTGCCCTGCTCTGCCTGGTCTTGGTAATGGCGACTGGTTCCTTCTTCAGAGAGTGCCTCCGTAGGCAGGAACACATCCATCACCCGCAGATCCTCTTGCAAGGAACCACACCAACCATAAAGGATAACCTTCTTCGCACCCAAGGCGATCATTTTTTCCAGACACATGACCGCCATCGGAGCACCAACAGCAGGGCCTGCCAAGAAAAGTTTCTCTGAATAATAAAGGTTGGAGTGAAAAAGAAAGGCGCGTTGCATCTGCGTCTCTTTAGCATAGGCAGCCAAGACAGGGGCCTCTGCAGGATTAACAGCTAGGATACCGATCTCCGGAAGAAGCGGCTCTCCCCTACCGCATTCTGGGTTGATAATACAGTCCTGCGCGCTGTGTGCTGTCTTAGCCAATTCCGGGTTGTGGGTGACAAGGATGGTGGTCTGATTCTGTGAAAAGAATTAATGTCCGCAACTCGACAGCTCGTTAAAACCGAAGACAACGGATTTTAATAACGACAGCTCATGGGCAGATGACGGAGCAGAACATCTGTTTTGTTTTCTCCCTGCACGGTCATACCCTCGGGCACTGAAGCCCGACCGACCACCCAGGCAATCGGCACTGTCGGCGCATCTTCGACAACAGCGGGACGCAGGCTGACTGTTTTGCCGACAATGTTTTTATTTGCCCTGTTGCCGAGGCTGATATTGATCACGCCGCCTTGGCCCACCGTTAGGCCGGTCACATAATTACCGACAATTTTTTCTGCCGGAGGCAGTCCTGCGGCGACATTGTCCATCGGCAACTGCTGTGTTTCCTTGTAATACTCCTCCACACCCTTTTGGGCGAATTCCGCCATATTGAACGCCTCTTCAAGCTGCGTTCTGATCACCCGGTCCTGATAGGACGGGATGGCGATAGTGGAAAGGATGCCCATGATCGCGATGACAATCATCAGTTCAATCAGGGTGAATCCCTGCCTGCTCCCGATCATTTTTCCGACCATTTTGCTGTTCTTGACGATCAGTATCCTGCTCATCCTGTCATCCTCAGGTTATATTGCGTCGGCCATCGTGAAAATCGGCAGATACATGCTGACAACCAGCACGCCGACCAACAAGCCAATAATAATTAAAACCAGTATGTCCAGCATGCCTATTTTCTTTGTCGCGACTCTGCTGATATTTCTGCTGTAAAAGGTCGCCGCCTCGCCCATTGCCGCACCGAGCCGCTCCTCTGTCTTGGCTGCCGCCGCTGCCTGGATCAGCATTTCCGGGAACAGGCCGCTTTGCCGCATCTGCGCCGACAGATCGGAAATGCCTACCGTCCGGTCGGCCAGTCCTTTGAGCAGGGCGGAATAATGGGGATTCATGACAGACTCGGCAGCACCTGCAAGCGATTCCCTGAAGGAAAAACCTGCGGTGACCAGCAGCGAGAAATATTGGGCGAATTGGGCCGCCGCTATATTGCGCAGGAGCGGGCCGATCACCGGCAGTTTTTCGGCTGTCCGGTGAAACAGCATTCTTGCGCCTGCCAGCAAGGCGACAAAAGCAAGCAGGGACAGAAGCGGATTGCTCGTAACCGGCCTGCTGATTCCGACAACCAGCTCGGTCAGTGCGGGCAGGGAGCCACCCATGCTGGCGAACATCTCTTCAAAAACCGGGATGACAAAAATCAACAAAAGAAAGGCGATGAGACCGGTTATGCTTAAAACAAGCAGCGGATACCACAGCACTGAGCGCAGAAGAGCTGTTCCCGTGACTCCGACGGCTACGAATTGCTCCTCTGTTTCAGCGGCCTGCTGCAGCATGTCGGCTTTCTGAACATCAGGTAGCCCAGAAGTCAGTATTTTGCGCAATGCGGCATTGAAAATATCCTCATGCCGATGCAGGCACTCGGCAAAAGAAACGCCGCCTGCCATCTCTTTTTCTATTTTTCCGGCAATTCTGCCGATCTTCGGCATGTCCTTCTCCAGCCGCAATACTGTCACCGCTTCCGGCAACGAGGCTCCCGCCTTGAGCAGCACCGCCACCTGCCGATACAACGTGCTACGTTCCCTCAGGGACAATCGTGTCATCAGCTTCTCCGCTTATTTGTTTATTTCAGGACAGCAGGAATATATTTGTCGTCAAGATCGGTGCGGTCAATACCATACACCTTCCAACCATTTCCGCCCGCTGTCCTGCCGTAAACCCAGTGAACCGCTCCGGTCGGATCATCATCCTGCACCACAGGACGCATAGTCAGAGTTTTTCCTGAAATACGTCTGGAATCGTTAAAGGTGATCTGGACAGCACCATGTTCAATGGAAATAGTCTGTTTTTTCGGTAACGATTCATAATACAACGAAGAGCTGTCCTGCACGGCCGATGCTGACAGTGCCTGCGCTGTATTTTTAGGAAATTCACCGTGCAGGGCAAGATAGATGAGACTGTCTTGCTTGGCGGAATAAAAAACACCTGTGATCGCGCCCATCACCTCGGCCTTGAACAGAGCAATCTGATACGATCTGACCGCAAGGACAGACAGCAACGCGATAATGACAACTACAAGAAGAAGTTCCGCAGTATATCGCCTAATGTCGGACATATCCTGCTCCTTTCACTTTATTGAAGAGTTCTCTTCTTCCCAAGTGACTGGGCCGGTCGGATCATCCTTGCCGACAACAGGATGCAGGGTGATGGTCACGCCGCTCTGCCTGCTGTCCTCTCTGTACTTTATTTCAATATTTCCGTTGCTCACTTTGATGCTGCCCACATATTTTCCCCGGATTGCCTCAGGCAGACCGAGAGCGGCATTATCCGCCGGAAACACGCTGCGATGATCATAATATTCCATCACTTCCCTGCGCACAGGCTGGGAGAGCGCATAGCCTTCACAGAGAAAGGCCTTATCCCGATAGGCAATGAAGTTCGGGATGGCCACTGCGGCAAGAATTCCAATAACAGCTATGACAACAGTCAGTTCAATCAGGGTGAAGCCTTTATTGTTCATCAGCGTGTTCTCCGAAAAAATAATTGCAAGCGTGAAAGCGCAATCATGCTTTTTATGCCGATAACCTGTCAAAAAAACCGGCTTAAAGAAAGGGATACCATATTGCCGTTCTGTCCGCAAGTTTTTCAGCTTCTTGCAGGAGAGAAAGACTGCCGGGCGATCCTGCCGTCGCGCTGCTTAAGCAAGCATGTTTTATAAATACATGCCGGGATGTATTGTGGTTGCATTACGTTATCCTTTCCAACCGATATGAGCTGCACTAATTCTGTCAATTACGGAGGCGGGCAATCAGCTCCCCACAGCTATGGCAACGACAATAAACAATACCAAGCTGACAAGAAAGACAAAAACCGCCACTTCCCAGAAAATACAACTGAGAGAGAGGCCCAGAGCTGTAAGCGAACCCCGTAACGTAACCGTTCACCCCCCTCATTCCACACAAAAAAAGATTGGACAAAAAAAGAAGATCACGATAGTTTAAGGGTCACAACGTTTTTTACGAGATCTATCCACGTTCTGAGTTCGCATGCACCTATCCAGAGAAGAGTTGCGAAAAATAGATAA
>NZ_JALAAI010000023.1:0-37769 GCF_052785085.1 Candidatus Electrothrix sp. | reverse complement strand
AAGAAGCGCAACGCCTGTCCGTGGAAATATCTCGCTGAGGTTATCACGGCTCGGCGCCAGGGGCTGGATGTGCCTCCTCTGCCTCTTGCTGCGTAAAAAAAATGAGAGGGGTCTGAACGGTTACCCAGATGATGGTTCATCACCTGCTCTTTGCCTTTCCAGATTAATTCAGGCATGAATGGTTATTTTTTTTATTTCTGTTGTTCCGCAAGCGGACAGCGTGTCAGGTGATCGGGTAAGCAACCCATCTTTGTCATAGCCGAGAATCTCATCCGGCATTCTGTTGTCCAGAAGTGGAAGCTGTGTTAACTCATCCAGCAAACGTGCCGCTTCCTGAGTATGCGCTGCCGGTACAGCGTCGGCCTGATGATGCTGGAAATAATAATAAAAAGCTTTTTCTTCAACTTTTCGATGTGCTCTATTCAGTGCCATAGATGTCTCTCAGTATGTGTTAATGTATATACTGTTCAGGATTTTTGCATTGGAAAAAATCAGATTAAATAACATTGCAACAGAATCAAAGAACTCATTTCATGTAAAAAGAATGGTGCAGATATCATATCCTGTTGTTAAAGTATATCTTTATAAAAGGCGATAACAATAATTCATCATACAATATATCTCTCATACACTCAATATGACAGCTCTATCAAAAACTTGCATTATTGGTGACATCCACGGATGTCTGGACTCTTTGCAAAATCTCCTGAAGCTGATTGAAAAGGAAGCAGACACCTTTGTCTTTCTCGGCGATTATATCGACAGGGGCACACATTCAAAAGAAGTTGTCGAGTGTATCCTGGATTTTAAGAAGAAAAAACAGAACGTGATTACCCTGATAGGTAATCATGAAATTATGCTGATCAATTATCTGAAAGGCTATGATGACGGTACCTTCATACAAGCCGGTGGAAAAGAAACGCTGAACAGCTACGGAATCAAGCCAAAAACAAAGCCTGACAAGGCAGCAAAGCTCTTTCCCGAAGAACATATGAACTTTTTTCGGGAACTGCCGCTGTTATGGGAAAACGACCACGGTATTTATGCCCATGCCGGTATTGAACCTGGAGTACACCTGACCCGTCAGGTGAGCAGCTACTGCCTCTGGATCAGAGATGAATTCATCCGCAGTCCCTATAAATTCCCCAAGCTTGTCGTTTTTGGTCACACTGTCTTTCGGGAACCAATGGTGCAGGAAAATAAAATCGGCATTGATACCGGGGCTGTCTACGGAGGAAAGCTCACCGCCCTGCTCTTACCGGAAAAAAGGTTTATCTCTGTTGACGGTGAAAAGAACAGTTCCTCCAAGCTCTTCCGTTAAGAGAAGGTTGCTCACAACGAGGTTCTTGCTTCGGCTACAGCCTCTTGAGCCAGCCGGGTTATGGCAGGCCAATCTTCCTGCTCAATACTCGCTGACGGGACAAGCCAGGAACCACCCACACAGGCAACATTATCAAGGGCCAGATAGTCGTTATAATTCTGGAGAGTCAGACCACCAGTTGGGCAGAAAGTCACTTGGGGAAAGGGGCCGCTCAAGGATTTGAGCATAGGTACGCCGCCTGCTGCCTGGGCAGGAAAAAACTTCATTTCATTCAAGCCTGCTTCCAGGGCCACCATCAACTCTGAAGCCGTTGCGATTCCTGGAATCAAAGGGATGGCTTCCTTGTCAGCTGCCTTCAAGAGGTTCGGAGTCAAACCGGGACTGATGGCAAAGCACCCTCCTGCCTCTGCCACTGCATGCAGTTCCTCTCCTGAGAGTACAGTCCCTGCCCCGACCAAGGCCCCTGGAACTTCTTCCCGAATGCGTTGAATGGCCTCAAGGGCTGCATCACTGCGCAAGGTTATTTCCAGTACCTTGATCCCACCAGCCAACAGGGCCTGGGCCAGAGGGACGGCATGATCAGGATTGCCGATCACAATCACCGGGATAACCGGACCAGCCTGCAGGACATCCAAGGCAGATGTGTCTCTTTTCTCCGACATTTACTCCTCCTTTTGTAAGGGCAGGCCCCTGTGCCTGCCCGGTATGCAACAAGGGCGAACACAGGGATTCGCGCCTACGATATAATTGCACTGGCCCCTTGTTCGGCACCGGATAATGCATTGCGCAGGACGGAAAAGATCGGATGACCCTGGGCCTGATACGAGGTCGTTAACTCGACGGCCTGCCGTTGAGCCAATTCCTCTTCAGCAACCTTGAGTTCCAACAGGTTGTTGCGGGCATCCATGCATATTATATCCCCGTCCTGCACCTTGGCCAGCAGACCGCCTGCTGCGGCTTCCGGTGTACAATGAATAGCAAAGGGTACCTTACCCGAGGCCCCGGATAACCGGCCATCCGTCACCAGCCCTACCTTATATCCCTGTTCCATACTGATTGCCAGCCAGGTAATCAGCTTATGCAGCTCAGGCATTCCATTGGCCCTTGGCCCTTGAAAACGAAGTACTGCCACTACATCACGATACAGCAAGCCCTCATGAAAGGCCTGTTCCAATTCCTGCTGACTGTGAAACACCAAGGCCGGGGCCTCGACCACAGTGTCTTCCCCATCAGCTAAGGCAGAGATCTTCATGATGGCCCGCCCCAAATTACCGGATAACAGCTTAATACCACTGATCGACGCAAAGGGTTTGCCCAGCGGAGCAATGATTTCAGGATCACGACTCTGTTCCGGCCCATCCTGCCAAACCGCTTTGCCTTGGTGCAAAACTGGTTGGTCCAGATAGCTGCTCAGACCAGGGCCAACCACGGTCTCCACCTCTTCGTGAAGCAAACCTCCCTCAAGAAGCTCCCGAATCAGCAAAGGCATACCACCTGCCTGCTGAAAGGAGTTAATGTCTCCTGAGCCATTGGGATAGATCCGCACAAGCAGGGGCACAACCTCGGAAAGCTCGGCAAAATCAGTCCAGTTGATCTGAACCCCAGCGGCCCTGGCAATGGCCACCAGATGCATGGTCTCGTTGGTGGAACCGCCTGTTGCCAACAGACCAACCATTGCATTAATCACGGCCTTTTCACTGACAACCCGGCCCATTGGAATATACTTCTCACCTAAATGGCTATTCTGTACAACCTGTGCAGCAGCAGCCTGGGTCAGAGCAACACGCAACTCAGTCTCAGCATTGACAAAGGAGGCTCCAGGAAGATGCAGCCCCAGCATCTCTGCAATCAGCTGGTTAGAATTGGCTGTGCCGTAAAAGGTGCAGGTGCCTGGACTATGATAGGCGCGACATTCTGAAGCCAGCAGTGCGTCCTGCCCGACCTCCCCTTTGGCAAAGCGTTCCCGTACCTGATTCTTTTCTCTATTACCAATACCGGATTGCATGGGACCACCAGGAACCAGGATCATCGGCAGGTGACCGTATTGCAGCCCGCCCATAAGGAGTCCGGGCATGATCTTATCACAGACCCCGAGCAACAAGGCCCCATCAAAGACATTATGGGACAGGGCAATCACCGTGGACAGAGCAATTACATCCCGACTCATCAGGCTCAGATCCATGCCCGGTTCCCCCTGGGTCACACCGTCGCACATGGCAGGTACACCACCTGCAACCTGGGCTGTACCTCCGGCCTCAGCCACAGCAGCTTTAATCAGGTCAGGATAACGACCAAGCGGTTGATGGGCCGAGAGTACATCGTTATAGGAGGTAACAATTCCGATATTGGGTGTGTGATCGTCCAGCAGTGCAGTCCGCGAGGCCGGACAACCAGCCAGATCATGGGCAAAATTGCTACAGGGGAGCTGCTTGCGGAAAGGGCCGCGTACCTTGGCAGCTTCTATCTGCTCCACATAGGCTGTGCGGGTTTCCTGGCTGCGTTCAATAATGCGACGGGTGACTTGTTCAATGGTTTTATGCATGGTGTCCACGAGCTGTTTTAACTTGACAGTATGTCACATACGACATACTCTTGAAATACAATGAAGCTGAAAAATAAACCTATAGTCTGGCTGCACGGAGAAATAAAATCTCCGCCATTGTCTGACAAGTCAAGGTTGGAAGCAGGATATATGTTACGACTTCTGCAATCTGGCAAATCTTTATCCTTGCCTCAATCAAGACCTTTACCCGTCATCGGCCCGAGATGTCATGAACTCAGGATAAACGACAGAGATGCAACATGGCGAATCATCTACCGAGTTGATTCGGATGCTGTCGTGCTTCTGGAAGTATTCAGTAAAAAGACTCAAAAAACGCCTCAGTCAGTGATTGATGTGTGTAAAGAGCGACTCAAATCATACGATCATGGATAAAAGTAAACAAAAAACTCTGGAAAAGAAAGGCTGGAAAATAGGTTCAGCCGATGAATTTCTCCACCTGACAGCAGAAGAAAGCGAGTATATTGAGATAAAAATCAAACTGAGTAATTATCTCAGGTCATTCCGTAAAACTCAAAATCTGACCCAGGCCCAATTAGCGGAATTAATCCATTCCAGTCAGTCCCGAGTTGCCAAGATGGAGCATGGTGACCCGACGGTTTCACTGGATCTGATTATTCGCTCTTTATTCGCAATGGGCACAACAAAACAAGATTTGGCTCAGGAGCTGCTGACGTAACTTCTCACGCCTTTCTCCGTAGTTCCCTGTCCGGTTCTTGCCTTTCTCGGATGCGCTTCAGGACTTCCTTACGCAGGCTGATGGCCCAGTTACGGAGTTTCTCATCAGGAGCCGGATCCTTTATGGCAATGAGCTTATTCAGACAGGCATGAGCAGCACTGTACTTTCCAAAGCCTGACAGTATCTGCGCCTTGAGATACAGGGCTTCGGGGTGTTCCGGGTTACGGGCAAGTACAGCATTCGCGGTTTTGAGCGCCTTGGCAAATTTCTGTTTGCTTTGCAAAATTCTGATTTTCTCCACCTCGGCGGCAAGCTGTTCATTCAGGGAAAAGGTTCCTGGACTGCCATTGTAGAAATACATAAGGACACCTGAAACCTTATCGATAAAGTATATGAAAGGAACAGGGAAGATGAGGCCGAACAGTATAAGGATACTTAAATAGAACCATTCATGTAGCCAGGCGAGCAGAGCTCCGGGCCACAGGGATCTTATAAATACCCTGATGTACATTGCAAGGTACTGCGTTCTGATAAAAAGGTCTTTGTCCTTCATGGTGTTTTTTTCTTCGGCTTGCCAAGGCTCCGCGATACATCAGAGGGGTAGTTTTGGAAGAGATGTCTAAAGTGTCGTATGAGTGATTCGTTGCAGAACAAAGATATCACCTTCAGGGGTTTCAATCATTACATCCTGATCATCCTTGGCTTTAGTCAGGAGTCGGCCTTCTGTACACAGTGTCCGGCTTCAACCCACCCCGTATCCGGTGTGAGGACGAACATGACCGGGCCGGAAGGCAAGCACGATATCCTCCTTGGGAATCCCTTCTTCAGCCAGTTCCGAAGCCACTCCCGAGGGGGTGCCGTCATGCTGTATCCATATTTTATCTCCGATGAGATCAATATGCAGCACCGAACCATGAATCCGGCGTGACCCGTTCCATCCGACGTGCATCAGTTCATAATGATTCCCGTCGGCTCCGATCACGATTTCCGGCTCAATGACACCGTTCGAGGGCTTGGAGGCATAACGACGTATAAGGTCTTCCACTATTTTTCGGTAAGCTGCTGCGGCACCCATTCTCTGACCCTTTCGTGAATTTCATCAAATACGATGAGCTTAATCTGTTCTCTGCTTATCATCAGTTGTCCTATCTCTTCTCTGAATATACCGTCATAAGCGAAAGAAGGCACGGCCAGCCAGAGCATTCGTTCGGGATCAATTTCGGCAAGAAGATTCCGATACATATTGTACTGCCCGATGCTTTGGCCCAGTTCATGTATATCCGATTCTCCTATAAAACTCTTGATCTCAACAGCTATCTTTCGTCCTTCTTTCTCCGCTCCTATCGGTCGGTCAGCTCCCAAGTCGATGTAGAGATTTCTGCCTCCGTAGGAGAGATGAAGCGGGTCATCGGTGATTCTCCAGTCGTCCGCTGCCAAGGCCTTGACAACGGTATTATGGTAAAGGTCTTTTTTCGGCATAATCTGTTTTGGCCGTGCTTAAAAGCAACCGGTTTCTTCTTTCCATTATAGCCTTCATAGTTCGTGTTGTACACACGTCATCCCTTTTCACAGGTATTGGTGAAGGTCACAGGGAAGCCCCGTGCAGGATGCAATTTCCGTATCAAAGTATCAAAGATCCCTTGCCACCCACCGTTAAAACGGTGGGCTATTATCAATCGCCCCTCCGGGGCGGGGATACTCGGAAAACAGCGTCCCGGAGGGACTGTCGAAAAATAGCCCGGTGTTTCAACGCCGGGCACACCAAACCTGTTCTCCTACACCCTCACATCCAGCACATCAACCAGCCGCCCGGAATACGAGTTCCGTATCATATCCACCAGCTCACTAAAGCTGTTCACCCGGATATTCAGGCCGGACACCGCAGAACCGCCAAAGCCGTTCAGGGTGTAGTCTCCGTTCATCGTGACCGTGACCGACGGGCCGACTGCGCCCCCTTCGGTCATATCAAGCAGACTGAAGAGGAGGTGCCCTTCATGGATATCCAGCACGGCCTGGATACGCAGCATTTCATCCGCCATGACCATACCGCTGGTTGCACTGACATAGGGACTGTTGCCACTGCCGCTGAGGATACCGTACTCCATCCCGGGCCCGAAGCCGTCAATGCGCAGGGGCGAACGCAACATCCGTTCATACACGCCGGTACGCACGGTTCCGTGTTCTGTGTACTGGGTGCTGATGGACACGGTGTACTCGTTATTCCACGGATTAGCCTGAGCCGGGATGTCCGGCACCACCAGGACGCTTGCGGCCGAAATCATGCCGAACTGCGCCTGGGTACTTTGTCCGCTCTGCGTACCGGAAATGATGCAGCCGCAGTCCGGGTCCTGATCGTCAAAGTTGAGGTTGGTTCCAGTGAGCTTCAACACGCCCTGCGGGTTGAGTACGTTGGGCAGTTTGAGCCGGGTGTCTTCAGCCGAGGTGATCAGGGGCATCTTTTTCGACATGGGCACTCGTTCCAATCGGGCCTCATTGCGTATTTTGCGAACAAAGGGCGGTGAGGCGTGAATCCTGACCTGCAGGAGATCGTCCCGGTCAGGCAACGGAGAATCTGGTGAATCCAGTCTGCCGAGAAAGGAAAGTGTATAGGTGAAGGCGTCTTCCAAAGTAACCTGGTCGCCGTCAAGCAGGCTTTCCTGAATCACCTCGTGCTCGGTGTCCATGACCGTGCGGATCACTTCCTCGCTCAGATTGGGCTGCCGTTCGGCAATCCGGGCAATTATGTCATCTTTGCCAAGGATATTGCGGGGCACAAAACGGATCTTGTAAGATTGCGGGGTGGTGAGGGCATTGACTGTGGGGGTCCATTGAATCGTATGCATGGCTGGTCTCCATAAGATTGAATGAGGAATGTTATAGAACAACGGGAAAAGTGTATTCCGGTTTAAAACTGTATGGTTATTTTGTCAAGGACTTTTTTTTGGGCAAAGAAAAGGAGGACGCCTGACTTTTCATCGGGCGAGGAAAAGAAAAAACCTCGGGCGAGGGAAAAGAAAACCCTCGCTCGAAGGAAAGGAAAAGCCTCGGGCGAAGGAAAGAAAAAACCTCGGGCGAGGAAAAGAAAAACCTTCGCCCGATGGTGTCCAGAACCCTTGTCCTTCATTCCCTGTTGCATAATCACCCTCAGCTTTGTACACTCCTGAAAAAAGATCCTCTATCCCAAAAAGCATAATCCTCATACAACCAGCATGATCCTTGATACCATCGTAGCACGCAAGAAAGAAGAAGTAGCTGCCCTGAAAAAAAAGGGAATCCGGGCACCGAAAACTGAAGCATTGATTGATCCCCCCCGAGGATTCATGCAGGCCCTTGTTGACGCACCAGGCGTAGCCATCATTGCTGAAGCCAAAAAGGCCTCTCCTTCCAAGGGCATTATTCAGCCTGATTTTGATCCTGTGAAAATAGCGCTCAACTATAAGCAAGGCGGGGCCCATGCCATGTCCGTGCTTACGGACCAGGATTTCTTTCAAGGCACTATCGAGTATATCCCCCTGGTGAGAAAGACCGTGGACCTGCCTGTGCTCCGCAAGGAGTTCATCATTGATCCCCTGCAAATAGAGGAAGCTGCTGCCTTTGGAGCTGATGCCATCCTGCTCATCGCGGCCATTCTGGAGACCGAGCAACTCAGAGAGTTTCGTTTGCAGGCTGAAGAAGCAGGCATGGATGTGCTGGTCGAAGTCCATAACAAGGCAGAGCTGGAAAAGACCTTAGTTGCTGAGAGCAAGTTAATTGGTATTAATAACCGTAACCTGAACGACTTTAGCGTTGATTTAGAAACCACGTTCCGGCTCCAACAAGAGATCCCCCAGGGAATCCCCATTGTCAGTGAATCAGGCATATCCAGCCGCGACGAAATGTTGCGACTCCAGCAAGCAGGTATTACAGCAGCCCTGATTGGAGAAAGCCTGATGCGCAGCACTACCCAGGGAGAGACGCTTCGTCACTTCCTCTCCACCTGACATCCACTTCAACCTATCAATCTGGAACGAATAAGTTTATGTCATGAAAGCGGATCGAATTCGTATCAAGATGTGCGGCACCACCAACCTGGAAGATGCCTTGGCAGCAGTAGAGGCAGGCGTGGATGCCTTGGGATTTATCTTTTATACAAAAAGCCCACGCAATGTCGACCCTAAGATGGTCAGGATCATTATTGAACAGCTCCCGCCCTTTGTTGATACGGTCGGGGTCTTTGTTGATCGTAACCGGAAAGAGGTGGAAGAAATCATCCGCTTTTGTGGCCTGGGGTATGCCCAATTACACGGCCAGGAATCACCCAAATACTGCGAACGTCTGGCCCGTTTCACAGCTCCTTGCCAGGTGATCAAGGCCCTGCGAGTTGGTGGCAACGTACAGGCAAGTGATATCACGCCCTATAACGATCACGTAAAAGGCTTTCTCTTAGACACCTACCAAAAAGGGGTGAAAGGCGGCACTGGCCAGCGCTTTGACTGGTCCTTGATTCAGGGCTTGAAGCTGCAACGGGATGTTATTCTGGCTGGTGGCCTTGATCCTGACAATGTGCATGAGGCCCTTGCCGCTGCTGGCCCCTATGCGCTGGATGTTAACTCAGGGGTTGAAATACATCCACGACAAAAGGATCACGGACTGATCAGACAATTTGTTCAACAAGTGCGCACCTGGGAGCAGGCGCGAACAGACAGAAAACCGGATGGGATAACAATAAGCGACTGACAAGCGGCTGGACACGGTTTGGACGCATTTTTCTGCTCTTCAAATGGCTTGTCATCGTTGAAGAAAGGGGGTAAATACATAAACAGTGATGGTGAAAGAGAGCGTAAAAGACATGAAAGCCGGTTGGGCACCTCCAAGACGTCTGCTGGTATTGTCTTCATATAAAACGTATAATTGACGAGAGCAGGTTTATGGCAGGAAGCACATTTGGCACGGTCTTTAAGGTGACAACCTGGGGCGAATCACACGGCACCGCCCTTGGTGCAGTGATTGACGGTTGCCCTCCAGGGATTGACTTAACGCCAGAGATGATTCAAGAGGAACTGGAGCGTCGTCGGCCAGGAAAGGGCGGAGCCACTTCGCCGCGCAACGAACCTGATATGGTGCAGATTCTCTCCGGGATTTTTCAACCTGCGGACTGTCCTGTTTCTAAAACCACAGGAACACCCATTTCCCTGGTTATTTTTAATAAAGACGCCCATTCCAAGTCCTATAGTCATTTACAGGATGTTTTTCGGCCCGGTCACGGAGATCTGACCTATCAGATAAAATACGGCATCCGCGATCATCGGGGCGGTGGCCGGGCCTCAGCCAGAGAAACCGCAGCCCGTGTGGCAGCAGGCACTGTGGCTCAACAGCTTCTTGAACAGCACCACATGTCCGTGCAGGCCTATACTGTGGCTCTGGGAGGCATCAAAGCAGAACAGCGCAATTTTGATCAGATTGAACAGAATCGTCTGTTCTGCCCTGATAATGCGGCTGCAGAACAAATGGAAGAACGGATCAGAGAGGTATGCGGTCAGGGTGATACCCTGGGTGGTATTGTTGAAATTCGGGCCCGTTGCAAGGCTGGACTGGGCGAGCCGGTCTTTGATAAGCTTGACGGTGAATTGACCCGTGCCCTGATGTCTATCGGCGCTGTCAAAGGGGTTGAGATCGGCTCAGGCTTTCAGGCAGCTGCAATGTTGGGTTCTGAAAATAATGATCCCATCACTCCAGAAGGATTTGTTACCAATAATGCAGGCGGTATCCTGGCTGGGGTGAGTAACGGTGAGGATATCATTGTCCGGGTGGCGGTGAAGCCCATTCCTTCCATTCATAAAGAGCAGCAAACCGTGAACAGGGCTAATGAGCCTGTGGGGATCAAGGTGGGAGGACGCCATGATATTTCTGCCATTCCGAGAATCATTCCGGTCTGTGAGGCTATGGTTCGTTTGACCCTTGCAGATCATCTTTTGCGCCAACAGGCCATTACAACAATTGAGTAAACAAAGCTCAAAGCACAGGTATACCAAGTAAGGCGGGGATTGACAGATACAGTGGATAATATCAGGAAAATTTTGATGGTTACCCGTGAGTATGACGGCGTGGCCGGAGCTGGCGGTGTTAAGGATGTCTGTCGACAGCTGTCAGAAGCCTTAGTGCAACATGCCGGATGTGATGTTCGCGTGGTCTTGCCCTGTTATGGATTTATTGAGGCGCAAGCGCTTGGCTTTCAACAGGTTCAGTTGCCTTGTCCGGTGTTTGAGGTTGATATGCATTATCCAGGCCAAGAGCGACGGGAACCTGTTGCTCTCTGGATGAAAAAAGAGCAGGGGGTAATAATCTACCTGCTGGATTCCCCGCGCTTTGCAGAAAAACAGGCTGTCTATACCTATACCCTGGCAGAAGAGCGGCAAGAGAGCTGGCACAAGGCCGGAACAGGCCATTTTGATTTCTTTGCCATGAATGTCCTGCTGCAAAAGGCGGCGTTGGACCTGATGATCCTGCTTGATCAGCGCCCGGATATCATTCACTGTCATGACGGACATGCTGCCATCCTGCCTGCTCTGCTCCGGGAACAGAGTGGATACCGCCATTTTTTTTGCAAGACCGGGGCCGTAGTGACCATCCATAATGCCGGTTTTGGCTATCATCAGGATGTGGATGATGTGGCCTTTGCCCAGGCAATAACTGGTCTTCCCAACTCGGTTATTCAGGCTGGTCTGTTCAATAATGCCTTTAACCCCTTTGTGGTTGCAGCAGGCTATGCCCGGATCAATACAGTGAGCGAGCAGTATGCCCGTGAGCTTCAGGAAAGTGATGAGGACAGCCGGACCGGTTGGCTTGGTCATAAGCTCCTGGAAAAGGATGTTGATTTGGTCGGGATCACCAACGGGGTAAACCCGGAAGACTTTAATCCGGCACAGGGAAAAAAGATCGGGTTGGCAGCCAATTTTAATCCGGCAGCAGGGAAATTAGCCGGGAAAAAGCAGTGCAAGAAAGAGATGTTGCACCTCTGCCGTGGTGGTGAGCAATGGGCTGTTGTTGAGCAATATGGTTTTCTGGAGAATACAGTAGATAATCCGCTCATGACCTTTATCGGTCGCTTGACCGCCCAAAAGGGAGTGGATCTTCTGTTGCAAGCAGCTTCATTGCTAGAGAAAGATTTTCAGCTTCTGGTTCTTGGCAGTGGTGATAGTGTACTGGAGCAGCAATTACAGGAGCTGGCAGAGGATGATCAAGGATATGGTCAAATTTGTTTCCTCAAGGGATACGATCCTGCCCTGGCCCTGAAAATTTATGCAGCCGGAGACTTCTTTCTCATCCCCTCTCTGTATGAACCTTGTGGTTTAACAGACTATATCGCCCAGCTCTTTGGTAATATCCCCATTGTCCACCATGTCGGAGGCCTGGTTAAGGTACTGGACAGGAAAACCGGATTTACCTATGAGCAGCATAGCGCAGAGGCCCTTGCCAGAACCATGTCCCAGGCTCAGGAGATGTACCAAGACAGTCCGGAAGAGCTGGACAGTATGCGAAAGGCAGCTGTGCAACATATCCGAACCCATTATAGTTGGCAGCATGTGATGAAAGAGTATATTGCCCTGTATCGCAAGGCGGTTTAACCAGTATGCTGGCTTTGCTATGAACACCGCAGAACGTGGCGCTTCCTATAACACCGGAAGAACATCCCTGGGAGACCGTCGCTATCGCAACAGCTGGTTTGATCGACAACGGAATTTCTTTACCCGCCAGTTTTTTGCTGATTTTTTCGCCCTGATCTATTCTTTTCAACAACTCTACCAGTCCTATTGTGAATGTCGAGGCCTGGCCATGGGAAGGAGCTGCTACTTAGTACATCACCATGGTGAAAATGTTCATTGCAAAATTTGGGACCAGCTGAACGAGATGATCGGCGAAGAGAACGACAAAGGAGCACTCTGGAACCTGCAGGAGCTCTGTCGCCGTGTCTGGCCTGAAGGCGAAAAAGAGAATAATGTTGAAGGCTCTCTGATTGTTTGGCTGCTGGGCTCTATTTTTCATGAAGCCATCCGTCTGCGAGAGGATGTGAGTATTCTCAATAATTATGGCAATGCAACCTTTAACACACAACAGACAGGAGCAAACCGGGACAACCAGTCCCAGCCGCAAAATCTCCCGGCTTCCCGTTTAGCAAAGGCTATGGACCGGGAGAACCTGATTAAACGGGTTGCTGTTGATGTTATGCAGCAGATGGAACAGCTGGCCTTTCTCTTTGGTCAAACTAATTATATGTTGCGGACCATGCTGCCCGGCCTTGCAGATAATTTTCTCCTGGTTCGTTTTTTGGTGGAACAGGAAGATGTTGTTGAGGATCTTTGGGGAGAAGGTCTTGTCAATGTTTTTGCTGATATGTACGACAATACCCCGGCCTTAGGTTTTTGCGCTGCTGGCAGCAGTTATAAGAGCGGTCAATGGTACACCCGTGCTCTGGTTATGTATAAACGGGCCCTGGAGTTTGATGAAGGCTGTAACGAGGCACAGAGCAAAGTTCATGAATTAGAGCTGCTGATTGAAAAAAGCAGTGCTTTTTTGGGCGCAGCATAGAGATACCGTAAAACAACAGACCTCTGTCCCCCTCCCCTTTTCCCCTGTTGGGGTCGTGCTATGAGGGGAGGGAGGAGGACAATAAAATGCTCTTCAAGTAGTCTTCTTACAGCCCTTTCTCCAACCGTCGTACGGTAAAGATTCCCTCATCCATCTCGTCCTTAAACGTAATATTATCCAGTTTCAGGACGGTCTTATGCTCGGTCTTCTTGCCCTTTTTCTTGGTCACATGGGTTTCGGTGGCGATCCAGATGCCGTCAATCTGTTCCAGCTTCTTCACATCAAAATACTTGAGATACCCGCCGTCCCGCACCCAATGTACGGCCTTGACCACGAAATAATTATCCTGCCGAACAAAGACAATGGATTTTTCATAGCCAGTCTCGTCAATGACCTCCGGGTCTCTTGGCAGGGCCTCAATCAGCCAGACCTTATGACCGTTATCCTCTTGCTCCTTCAAGATTTTAAAATCATAATCTTCCAGATTTCGTGAGGTCATATCTGCATAATTCAGATCCGATCCCATAAAGCTGGAGCTTTTGTCATCCGTGGCAATACGCTTGGTCTTGCGCAGGGCGGGCAGATAAAGCCATTGATCATCGTCCTTGGCCTCATTATCATAATCATAGGTGAGAAAACCAGTATCCTTGACATCTGGCGGATGGAGAAAAAACATAATCCGATGGGTATCCTCACCAAAATCTTTGGAGTACGAATGGATTTTGCGGACCCGCTCGCTGCCGTTTTTATCAATGAGGATCATGGTCATATCATTTTCCTGATTATCACCGTCCTCCCGGTCTTCGACCTGTTGCATAATAGCACGGGCCTTGGGATCATCCTTGGCAAAGGTTACACTGGTAGCAAGTAGAGAGCAGGATAGCAGGATGGATAACATACAATATTTCATAAAAAATCTCCTAATGTAAATGATAAAAATAATATCAAGGTTTAAGGTTTTCTCTTCTTGATCTGTATGAAATTCCAGCTCATCATGAATCCCTCCTTTAACATGCGACTATGGAACTGCTCTTTTGCCGATTGACCAACACCATCAGAGCTGGAGCAATGAAATAATCAGAAAGCAGGGCCATGATAATAGTTAAACCGGTGAGCCAGCCAAAGTTAAAGAGGTTATTCAGATTAGCAAACATAAAGATAAAAAATCCCAGAGAGAGCACACAGGTGGTGATCAGCATGGCCCGCCCGGTACTGTGCAGAGTCTCCATGACTGCTTGTTTGGCATCGCCTCTCTGTTCAAAATAACGGCGAAAATTATGCATAAAGTGGATGGTATCATCCACAGCCAGGCCGATGGAGATACTTCCTATCAGCATGGTAAACAGATCCAGCGGCACATGAAACCAGCCCATGATGCCCAGAGTCAGAATGATGGGAAAGAGGTTCGGGATCATACTCAACAGGCCGGTGCGCAGTTTGCCGATAAGCAGAATCATCAAAGTGCTGATCACGACCAAGGCAATAGCATAGCTCTTGGCCATACTGCGGATAACCCGGGCCATAGTCTGGGCGAGAAGGGCTGTCATGCCGGTGGAATTTATCTTGAGTTCCGGGAAGTTTTCCTGAAAATATTCTTCAACCTCGTTGATAAAAGCTGTATAGGCCACGGCATCCTGAAACGGCGTTTTTATGGTGAACCGGGCCTTGGAAAACTGACTGTCTGTCACATCTTCCAGGTCATCAGAGCCGCTGTTTTCAAAGAGAAGAAATTCCTGGGGAATAAGCTCGGGATTATCCGGCACAGTATAAAACTCTGGTCGGTTCTCGTTCAAGGCCTGATGGATTTCCTTGAGGATGGCTGTGATACTCCATGCCTTGCCCGCAAATATCTTGCCTTTTTCCAGCTGTTCCACATACTCTGCTGCATTGTCCAGCCGTTGCAGGAGATCCGGGTCATAGAGACCGTTGACCTTGCCCGTGTCCAGCACTACTTCCAAGGCAATAGATCCCCGCATTTTCTCATCAATGGTTTCTGAGGCTATACGAATGGAGGAATCTTCTTTATACCAACGGACAACATCATGGGAAAAATTGATCCTGGTGATGCCGATTATGGAGATAATCAAGATCAGAATCATGGCAGCGAGGATGGCCTTGGGATTACCAGTGGAAAAATGTCCTACAGCAGACAGGATGCTATCAAGCCGTGTCCCGGCTTTTTCTGATGATTGTTCCTTACCTTCCTTGAGGGGAATCAAAGCAAGAAGGGATGGCAGAAGAATAATGGTATACAGCAGGGCCAGGATAACGCCCGCAGCTGCGTAGACTCCCAGATCCGCAATAGGGGCTATATCTGCGTTGGAAAAGGAAAGCAGACCACCTGCCGTGGTCAGTGAGGTCATCAGGATAGCCAGCCCGGAATGCCCCATAGCGTATTCGACAGCTTCAGCCTTATCGCCCTTATTTTTCCGAAAGCGGTGAAAGAAGATCGCCAGAATATGAACCGAGTCGCCCACCCCCACTGCCAGCAGAAAAGAAGGCAGGATCTGGGTAGGTAATTTCATTGGTGTGCCAAAGGTCGCCATCAGGCCTAAGGTGGAAAGAAGCGAGAGAACAACAATCAGCAAGGGCAGAACAACAGCTGAAGCCCGGCGAAACATGAGAAAAAGAAAAGTTCCAATGGTCAGACCGACCAGCAGCATAAACTTTCTCATATTCTTCATCATGGCCTTTTTGAGAAAGTCGGTGACCACCGGACCGCCGGCGACGTATATTTCAAAATCCGAGGCACGATAGTCTTCAACAATCCGGGTTACGGCCTGAACCACCTCGCCGTTTTCCGCATCAGTCAGATAAATTCGCTCTTCCTGCTGGGTGTTCACTTCCGTGTCCTCAGCAAAACCGGCCAATATATCATCAATCTCTTCTTCCCCCTGGGAAGAGTAGGGCTGCATTTGCAGGACAATGGCTGTGAAGTCGCCCTGTTCGGAAATAAGCAGATTCTTATACATGGGATTGGACAGGGCCCGTTCCTTGACAGCAGCAAGTTCTTCAGGAGTTTCCGGCCAATGTTCCAGGAGATCTTCAACAATGAGCTTATCCCCTTCTCCTCTGGTATTGCGGGCATTGATCAGGCTGTTGATATCATCCACATAAGGGACGTTGTCCCGGAGCTCCACATGCAGCTTTTGTAATTTCCGGAGAAAATCCGGCGCAAAAATATCTTTGCTTTTGACCGCGACAATAACCATTTCGGTATTGCCGAACTGATCCCGGAAGGCATTATAATCCAGCAGGGCTGGGTCAGTTTCGTGGAGAAAGCCCTCTGTGGAGGTGTCCAGAGTCAGGTTAGGGATCTGGGAAAGTAATGCTCCGGCAAAAAGGGCAAGGAAGAAGAGAGTGATGAGATTATGCCGGTAAAACAGGTGTGCTGCTCCGGCAAACTTTTTTTCTATACGGTTTCGAGTATACTTCATAAAGGGTACCTTTTCTTTTTGATGAGCATGCTAAGGCACTGATAATAAAAAAACCCCGAATTCCTCGTCAGGAATCGGGGTTATATTATAAACCGGGCTACACCGGAGTGTTTTGTGGTGGCGATGCAGGGACTTGAACCCCGGACACCACGGATATGAGCCGTGCGCTCTCACCAGCTGAGCTACATCGCCAAAAGTGAACATGTAAAACGCATATTGTTTAAGGCAGGAGATATTGCCCTTTTTTTATCTTTCTGTCAAGAAAAAAGAATATACGCAGGCTAAAAAATGAACTACCTCGCCCCCAGCGGCGGGGTAATAGACCCAGAGCTTCGCAATAAAGCAAAGCGGCATTACCCGAAAGGATAATGCCGCTGAGTCCGACAGGTCGGTTCAGGGGACAGAGAGGGCAATTACATCATTCCGCCCATTCCGCCCATTCCACCCATACCGCCCATACCACCAGGCATACCACCACCCATAGCAGCAGCACCGGCATCATCCTTTTCCGGCTCATCAGCAATCATACACTCTGTAGTCAGGAGCATTCCAGAAACAGAAGCCGCATTCTGGAGAGCTGTACGGGAAACCTTGGTCGGGTCAATAACACCGGCGGCAATCAGGTCACCGTACTCTTCAAGGGCAGCGTTGAAACCGTTGGCACCTTCCATCTCTTTAACTTTAGCGACAATGACAGAGCCTTCACAACCGCAGTTGGAGGCGATCTGGCGAACCGGCTCTTCCAGAGCACGCATGATGATCTGGCGACCGAGATCCTGCTCTCCTTCCAGCTTCATGGTCTCCAGTGCCTTGATGCAGCGCAGAAAGGCCACACCACCACCAGGAACAACACCTTCTTCCACAGCAGCACGGGTCGCGTTCAGTGCATCTTCAACACGGGCTTTTTTCTCTTTCATCTCAATCTCAGTGGCAGCACCAACATTGATAACTGCAACACCGCCGATCAGCTTGGCCAGACGCTCCTGGAGCTTCTCACGATCATAGTCAGAGGTGGAGTCATCGGCCTGGGTGCGGATTTGCTTAACCCGGGCAGCCAGTTTGTCTTTGTCGCCAGCACCGTCAATAACCGTGGTGTTGTCTTTATCAACAACAATACGCTTGGCGGTTCCAAGATCGTTGACTGTGATGTTCTCCAGCTTGATGCCCAGATCTTCTGTGATAACCTGTCCACCGGTGAGGATGGCGATATCTTCCAGCATAGCCTTACGACGATCACCAAAGCCCGGAGCCTTGACAGCGGCGATGTTCAGGGTACCGCGCAGCTTGTTGACCACCAGAGTAGCCAGTGCTTCGCCGTCAACATCTTCAGCAATGATAAACAGTGGCTTACCCATCTTGGCAACAGACTCAAGAATGGGCAGCAGATCCTTCATGTTGGAGATTTTTTTCTCGTTGATCAGGATCAGCGGATCTTCCATATTCACTTCCATGCGATCCGGATCGGTCACAAAGTAGGGAGAAAGGTAGCCGCGGTCAAACTGCATACCCTCCACAACGTCCAGGGAGGTTTCCATGGATTTCGCTTCTTCCACGGTGATAACCCCTTCCTTGCCCACTTTGTCCATGGCCTCGGCAATGATGCTTCCGATGGTGCTGTCATTATTGGCAGAGATCGTTCCAACCTGAGCAATTTCGTTCTGCTCTTTAGTGGGATTGGAAATCTTGGACAGCTCAGCAACAACGGCTTCTACAGAGGCATCAATACCGCGCTTGATCTCCATAGGATTGGAGCCGGCAGCAACCATTTTGGCACCTTCACGGTAGATGGCCTGGGCCAGAACCGTTGCAGTGGTGGTACCGTCACCGGCAACATCAGAGGTCTTAGAGGCAACCTCTTTGACCATCTGGGCACCCATATTCTCGAACTTATCTTTGAGCTCAATCTCTTTGGCAACAGTTACACCGTCTTTGGTGATGACCGGAGCACCGAATGATTTTTCAATCAGCACATTGCGTCCCTTGGGACCGAGAGTAACCTTTACCGCATTTGCCAAGTTATTTACACCGCAAAGCATTTTCTCGCGGGCTTTAGCACTGTAGTTCAGTTCTTTGGACATTGTATCTTACTCCTTAAATATCTTGTTATCGTCTTATCGTCTGCGTACAAACAGTTTGCTGCTGAAAAACAATTTATCCTTCGATCACACCGAGGATATCGTCTTCCCGCATGATAAGGTAGTCCTGACCGTCGAATTTTACGTCCGTGCCACCGTACTTGGAAAACAGCACCTTATCACCGGGCTTCACATCAACGGCAATGCGCTCACCGGCATCATTCATTTTACCGGGACCAACAGCCATCACCTCGCCTTCAGCCGGTTTTTCTTTGGCGGAATCAGGAATAATGATACCACCTGCTGTTTTTTCTTCCTGCTCCAGTCGCTTGACCAAAATACGGTCATTCAATGGACGAATGTTCATGGATAAATCCTCCTCTTCTGAGATTGTTTTTGTTATTTTGACTCAAAGCCGGACGGCGTTGATGTATTCTGTCCGGCCTGACCTGTCTTGCAAGGACAGAAACCGTAGGTTACAGCTCCTGTCATTTTGATACGAGAAACAATAGGGATGGATTTTGAAAAATCAAGGGACAAAGAGAAAAAAAAATCACCCCTCAATTATTTGAAATCAAGAGAGAAGAGAAGAAAGGATCATTTTACCCGAACAATCCAGTCATGCGGATCGGCTGCAGCGCCGCGTTGTAAGCATTGAATGTCATCAAATAAGCGTTGAGCCAACGGCCCGGTTTTTCCCTTATTAACGGTTATGGTATTCTCCTTATAACCAAACTCGCCAATGGGTGAAATCACCGCAGCTGTTCCAGAACCAAAGGCTTCTGTGAGAGAGCCGTCTTCAGCAGCAGCTATGACCTCATCAATGGTAATCCGGCGCTCACAGGTGGCGATCCCCCAGTCAGCAGCCAGTTGCAAGACCGTATCACGGGTAATACCGGGCAGGATGGTACCACCCAGAGGAGGGGTAACCAGCTCATCATTGATCATGAAAAAAATATTCGAGGTACCCACTTCTTCAATGTATTTGCGTTCAACTGCATCCAGCCAGAGCACCTGGGTGTAGCCTTTTTGCTGTGATGTGGTGTGGGCCTTGATAGAGGCCGCATAATTACCGCCGGTTTTGACGTTACCAACCCCTCCCTGGACAGCACGGACGTACTCATCTTCAACATAAATCCTGGTTGGGCTGAAGCCTTCCGCATAATAAGCCCCTACCGGGCTGCAAATAATAAAAAATATATACTCGTCAGCTGGACGAACCCCTAAGGCTGCTTCCGTGGCGATCATAGCAGGCCGAATGTACAAGGCAGCGCCTTGGCTTTGGGGAATCCAGTCCCGCTCCAGGTAAATCAACCCCTTCATGGCCTGCAACACCTTATCGGTCGGGATCCGGGGCATGCACATCCGTTCAGCAGAATCATTGAAGCGATTAAGGTTGTCCATGGGTCGGAACAGGAGAACAGAATCGTCAGCACCGCAATAGGCCTTGAGTCCTTCAAAGATTTCCTGGCTGTAATGAAGGACCATTGCAGCGGGATCAAGGCTGAAATTGCCATAGGGTTCTATCTTGGCATCATGCCAGCCCTGCTCCTTATTCCAGCGCATGGTGAGCATGTGGTCTGTGAAATAGTTACCAAATCCGAGCTGTCTTTGGTCCGGTTTTTCTTTGAGATTCTCTGCCCGGTGCAGAGTGACATCAAGTTCGTTCTTTAACATACTTTCTTTCCTGTAAAGCTGACTGCCTTGCTAATATGAAAAATACTTTTACCCAAAACCAGTAATATCAAATGTGTTCGTTTCCTTCTCTGATGCGAATATTTTATAACAGCCAGCCCTCTTGAAGTAAAGCCCATTCCATTTTCTCCAGAATATCGTCCTCCGCATCCATAGTGATATCTATCCCTTGCATCGACCTCTCGGCTTCTTTCAACCACAGGCTTTTGCACTCCGATTCATTGCGTTCATCCAGGCTGCAGATCAGGCAGCCCAGTACACAGCAACCGGCCTTTCCTGCTGACGAAGAACAAAACGGACAGGCATTTCTGTTGCCGGGCCTTCAGCTTGCGCTTGTTCCAGTACGGCTTTCTTTGCACGCCCTGTGATATGAAGAATAATCTGTTGGGAATCCAACAGAACAGGCAAGGTCAAAGTCATACGTTCATGGGGAACATCAACAGGTGTCACTGCCATGCAGCTCTTGCCTGAATTCATGTCCGTGGCCGCAGCAAGTTGGGGAGAACCGGGAAACAGGGAGGCAGTATGACCGTCATTGCCCATGCCAAGAATCAGCACGGTAAAGGGTCGGGGTATCTTGCCCAGTCTCAGCTCACACTCGGATTCCCCCTGTACCGCTGTGGGAAAAAAATTCTTCAGGCCAACAAAGCTGGCTGCGGCGGCCTGATCCTGCAAAAGATATTGGTGAACCAAGTGCTCATTAGAAGCCGGATCTGATGGGGCAACCCAGCGTTCATCAACCAAGGTGATCACGACCTTCTGCCAGGGAAGATCCCGTCTGGCAAGCTCCCTGAATAAGGGCTTCGGGGTCGAACCACCTGATACGGCCAGACTCGCCTGCCCATGCTGAACAATGTTTTTCTCTAAGGCTTGGGTAATCTGGTCTGCGAGTTGAGTAATAAGTGTTTCCTGATCCTGAAAAAAAGATTCTATCATATATTTAAGTTAGAAAAATGCTCCCACTCTCCTTTCATATCCACAACCCCTTTCTTTGGCATCAGGTCCCGAATAAACTTTTTCCACTTTGTTGGTGAACGGACAATCGTAAAACCAACCTCAACAAAATCACCATGCCTTCGTACCCAACGGGGCTGGACCTGAAGCTTAAACGATTCTCCATCAAAACCACCAGTAATAACAGCACTGTAGATTTTCTTTTCTACAATAAACTTATTGGACAAATCAGTCAAACACAATCCCTCAAGGGAGACATCTTCGACAATGGCATCGTACTCAACAGTTCCATCAGAGATGTCAGCTATATACCCTCTCAGCTTTACTCGATCTTGTTTCCGAAAAACTTCATCTGCCATCACTATTACCTTCCCGACCTCACCGTGCCCCGAGATATCCTATGGTAACCATCAAACCAACTCTTTAAAATAATCAATAGACGGATAACGTACTGAATAGCAGGCTGGACGACGACTGCTTGCGCGGGCAATATGGATCAGCTGTCCGAGACCAAAGTCCTCTGCCACCCGCAACACCTTTTCCGTATCATCGACAAACAAGGTCTTTTCAGGAAGGAAACCCAGCATTTCCTGCAAACGGGGCCAGAACGCCGGCTCTTCCTTGGCAAAGCCGATATCTTCAGCACAGATAACCCGATCAAACCAGGCACCAATAACCGTCTTTTCCAGCTTGATAGACAAGGCCGTGGAATGAGCATTGGTGACAAGGTAGAGCTTCTTCCGCTTTTTCAGGCAGAACTCAAGGAACTCTATCACATACGGATGAACCCCTATGAGATGATTGATCCGCAGCTTTAATTCCGGCAGGTCAAGCTTCAGTTTATGCGACCAGTACTCAAGATCAGCCCATTGCAAGGAGTTCTCCACAGCCTGATAACGGGCCATCAGCTCCTGACTCGCTTCCTCTATGGAAATATTACGGAGCAGGCTATAATGTTCCGGCAAATAGACCTCCCAGAAATAGTCATCAAAATGCTTATCCAGCAGGGTGCCGTCCATGTCCAGCATGACCGTATCAATATCATCCCAGGAGAAATCAGGGCGAATCTTAGGCCCGCATTCCTGTTCTGCGCTTTCAGCGTATTCTTTTATATCCTGCATAGTCTCTTGCCCGTATTATTTCTGCCAGCTGTAAAAGATTTTCTTGGAGAAAGAAGAACTCCACACATCATACTACGATCTAATACAAAAGGAACGTACTGTCAAACTTGATTTATTTTTCCGCCTTGTCGTGTGTCCCAAGGAATCGGAGAATCGTGTCTCTTTGCCGGAAGAACTTTATCCTGCTTCGTATGCCAGATGCTGACGAGCGTCGGGATCAAACGCTGACGAGCGTCGGGATCGAACGCTGACGAGCGTCGGGGTCGAACGCTGACGAGCGTCGGGATCAAACGCTGACGAGCGTCGGGATCAAACGCTGACGGGTATACTTCTTCACTCTTTCCGGTTGCAGGCTACCACTCTTTCATGGTATCCATCAATGCAGCTATACGCACCAAATTGAAAGATAGCGAGGGTACCTGCCTCTTAGCGGCACCTGAATAAGGTGCTTAACTCATAACCACGTACTACCAGAAGTAATTATGGCTAAATGTTCTCTATGTAATGCAAAGAAAGGAAAGCGTAAATGCAAGGCCGACGACACAATGATTTGCAGTCTGTGCTGTGGTCAATCCCGTAGTGATGAAAAGTGTACAGGCTGCTCATTTTACGATGAAGCAGGGCCGCGCCGGAATTACCGCAAGGTTCCCTTTTATGGCACCCAGCACATGGCTGACTCTGATGAGCTTGTCAAGATCGGCCATGTCATTGAGTCAACCATCCTTGCTATGGATATTGATAGTGAAAAACTCTTTCGGGATAGCGATGCGAGCAAAATGCTCGAACTGTTCTTTGATCAACACCACTTTAACGATGAGCAACTCCAATTCGCAGATGCCACCCAGGAAGAGCATTACCGCATGTTACAAGAAGCGTACAAGAAAGACTTAGACACTGTCCCACTGGAAAAAGTAATAAAGGTGATGGCGGCAATCCATAGATCTATCCAACGAAGGACAGACGGAAGCAGAAAGTACTTGCAGTTTATTCACAAATATATACCCATATGAAGATGATGGCCAGGCCGGGTGCCGGTAGTTTTATAGATACGCGGTTTCAGGACACCTGACGGGATATAGGAGGTGAAAGAAAGCAGATATGTCACGCAGAGATATGTATCATGAACAGGTGAAGTGCTGGTTGTATCATTCCACACAGGGTGGTACCCTGTGCTGATGAGATATTGCCCCGTTGGGGCAGAAGGGGAACTGCAATGGATTCAAACGCAATAACATTCTATCAGACCTGTGTCAAATCGCTGCTGTCACAGTACGAGGGACTCAATACTGAATGGTCGACAATCGAAACAATCTTTGATGATGTGCAGATGCGTTATATGGTTCTTCGAGTCGGCTGGAACGACCAACGCCGGATTCACCTGTGCCTTGTCCATATTGACATTCAGGACGACAGGGTGATTATTCAGGCCAATAATACAGAAGATGCGCTTGATGATGAACTTGTCGCATTAGGTGTACCACGCGAAAAGATTTATCCGGGGATCTTGCCGCCGAATGTCCGGGAGCAGCTAAGAGCCAAGAGAATGCAAGGGAGATAATCAACAACCTCATCGACTATCTGGAACTGAGAAACCCAAGCACCGCCTCTATGCGCTGAAACAGCTCGGCCTGTTCAACATGCTCATCCACCGCAACAATAAGCCGCTGATCCGGGGTCAGGCGAACAGGATCGGGAGCTGGGGCCTTTGCCGGTACCCGTAAGCCTCCCACAGCGCGAACCACCTTCTTTTCCTTCTTCTTTTTCGGGCGGGACTGCTCAATAAAGGCCAACAGGGTTTCCGGGGCAACAGAAGAATGCTCCCCAAAGCTGAACACCAGATTGGCAGGCCCCTGTTCCAGCTTGGTGATACCCAGCTGCCGGAGCGGATACTTGAGACCGACCAGGGCAAACAGGGCCTCGGTCTCCCGGGGAATCGGGCCGAACCGATCAACAATCTCATCGCGGAGATCAGCAAGCTGTTCCGGGTCTTCGTTACCAGCCACAGAAAGGCGACGATAGAGACGATAGCGAAGCACCGTATCCCGGACATAATCATCCGGCAAAAAGGCAGCCACCCGCAGCTTGACATCCGGCTCCACAGCAGGTTCCGCAAGATCGCCCCCCTGCTCTGCCTGTTTCTTCAGCTCCGCCACTGTGGACTGGAGCAGCTCCAGGTAAAGATCATAGCCCACCGCCGCAATATGCCCGGACTGGGACACCCCAAGGAGATTGCCGCCCCCCCGAATCTGGAGATCATTCATGGCCAGCTTAAAGCCGCCGCCCAGCTCGGAACAATCCATCAAGGCCCGCAGACGCTGCCCCGCATCGGCGGTCATCTTATCAGGAGAGGGCACCAGCAGGTAGGCATAGGACTGGCGCGACGAACGCCCTACCCTGCCCCGGAGCTGATACATATCTGCCAACCCGATGCGGTCGGCCCGGTTAATAATAATGGTATTGGCATTGGGTATATCCAGGCCAGACTCAATGATCGTGGTGCAGACCAGGATGTCTACCTCATGGGTGACAAAACTGACCATAACCTCTTCCAAATGCTTGCCTGACATCTGCCCATGGGCCACAGCGATGCGGGCATGAGGGACCAGCTGTTCAAGGTTCTCCGCGATCCGGTGGATAGACTTGACCCGGTTATGGACAAAGAAGATCTGGCCTCCCCTATCCAGTTCCTGCTGCACAGCTTCCCGGATCACCAGATCATCATGACGGGCCAGAAAGGTCTTGACGGAACGCCGCTGCCGGGGCGGACTGGAGATCACCGAGAGATCACGGATACCCAGCAGGGACATCTGCAAGGTGCGGGGAATCGGGGTTGCGGTCAGGGTGAGTACATCCACATCTGCCCGCAGCTTCTTGATCTTCTCCTTATGAGAGACCCCGAAGCGATGCTCCTCATCCACGATGAGCAGGCCCAGCTTGTGAAAGCTGATAGCCTTTGAGAGCAGGCGATGGGTTCCGACCACCAGGTTGATATGCCCTTCCTTGAGCTCCCGGACAATCTCGTTTTGCTCCTTGGTGGTGCGAAAGCGATTGGTGCAGGCCACCTGCACATCAAAACCGGCAAAGCGTTCCTGAAAGGTGGCTGCATGCTGTTCCGCCAGCACTGTGGTGGGCACCAGCACTGCCACCTGAAAACCATCTTCAATAGCCTTATACGCCGCCCGAACTGCGACTTCGGTCTTGCCGTAGCCCACATCGCCGCAGACCAGCCGATCCATGGGTTTATCAGAACAGAGATCTGCGAGCACATCATCAATGGCCTTGGCCTGCCCTTCAGTCTCATCATAAGGAAAGGACTCGGCCAGCTCCTTAAAAGGCATGCCTGGCTCTTGAAAACAATGGCCCTTGCGCACCTCACGACGGGCATAGATCTCCAGCAATTCCTGGGCAACCTGCCAGACCGCCTCAGTAACCTTCTTTTTCGCTGTCTGCCAACGCTGGGAACCGAGCCGATCCAGTTTGGGCTGCTGATCCGTCAGGCCCTGATAACGACTGACCCAGTGGAGCTGATGCACCGGGACATAGAGCTTGTCATTGCCCAAAAACTCAAGGAGCATAAAGTCGCCGCGCTGGCCAGCAAAGTCCATATTGACCAGCCCTTGAAAGCTGGCCAGCCCATGGTCCCGGTGAACAACCGTATCCCCGACATTGATCTCCTCCAGGGCAATGGGTTCACCCTGAGGACGACGGCTCTTTTTCCTGCTGCCCGACCGGAGGCGTTTGTCTCCGAACAACTCGGCACTGGAAAGGATATGGAGCTGTTCTTCCGGCAGATCAAATCCCTGCGACAGGGGATGCTCAACAAGAAAGACCTGCCCTGAATGCTGCTCTTGCAGATCAAGCGGTGTTGTCCCGCGAGCGCATTCAATGCCGTAGCCGGCCAGCATCTCTTCCAGATGGCCTGCCTGCTGACCTGAGCGACAGGCCAGGATAACCGTGTCCCCGGCCTTTTGCCACTTCAGGAGTCGATCGGCCAGCGGAGCCAAAACACCGCGTTTCTTGCGTTGCAGCTCTATCTCCTGGCGAAGCAGGGAATGATCCCCCACCTGCTGCAGGATCGGGGCCTGGACAGCATCAGGATCAGGCAGGAGACAGAGATCAACCCGCGCTCTCTTGCCAAGGCATTGCTCAAGTTCCTCCTGCTCCATAAAAAGCGTCTGAGGAGGCAGGGCAAATCCCTGCCCCTCTTCACTTGAAGCATCCTCATAGTTCGCTGCAATGCGTTCCCCAACCAGGGCAATCTTGCGTCTGATCGATACCGGATCATGGAGAATACAGGGACAACCAGCAGGGAGATAATCAAACAGGGTTTGCGGCTTGGGCTCTTGGTAAATAAGGGGAAGAAAGAACTCAATCCCTGGAAAACGAATCTGCTCCCGGAGCTGTTGGATGATCTGGCGGGCGTGGTCACCCTTACCACGCTCCTGAGTAAGGTCTTGGGCAATGCTATGCAAGCCCTCTCGCCATTTTTCCTGAGCCGTTGCATTTGGGAAAAGGATATCCGAGACCGGCAGGAGTACTGCCTCTTCCAACTCCTCTTCAGAGCGTTGGGTCTGGGGATCAAAAAGACGGATGGACTCCACCGTATCCCCGAAAAAATCAAGACGCAACGGCCCTTGCAGAGCACCGGATGAGGGCGGGAAAAGATCAACAATGCCACCGCGCACCGCCAAATCCCCTGGTTGGCGAACCAACTCACAGGACTCATAGCCAGCATCAATCAACGAGGCAATCAGGGCATCCCGGTCTGTGTCCTCACCAGCCATGACTAACTCACAGCTTTGGCTCAACACCTGCCAAGGCATAACCCTGCGCATAATGGCCTCAACCGAGGTCAAGATAATACAGGGACCAACCTGCTCCTGAAGAAAGTAGAGGGTCGCAAGCCGGGCCGCCACCGTGGCAGGGTCAGGGGCAAGCTGGGTATACGGGGCTATCTCAAAGGCGGGATAGGTGAGTACCGGAGTGTCGGTAAACAGCCGAATATCCCCGGCCAAGGATTCAAGCTGATCATCCGATGGCACCAGGCAGCATACAGTCTGCTGTTGTGTCTGCTGCTGTATTTCCTGAAGTCGGGACGTGAACAGAGCTGCACTGCCGCCATGTAAGCCACAAATATCTATTTTCTTGCCCTGCTGCCCTTCCTTGGCGGACAGCTGCTTGCAGACTGACTGCATAGTTCCCGTCTTTTTGAAATGTTTTTTGATGACGCTCCTCTTTCCGGCGAGAAACATATTCAGTCAGCAGGGAAAATGCAAGGGAAAGCGGGGAGTGGGGAATCACAATGTCCCGGCACAGGTAATCGCCTTTGTCTAACGAGACTGTATTCCAAAAATAAGCAAGAAAAACCGAAGTACATTCCAAGTCCAACCAAATGTTGAATCCCGGTTGGCAAATCTTCCCGCCAGGATGTATGATACCCATATCACATTGTGGTTAACTGTATCATGATAAATCATATTTTCCGGACCAACATGAATAACTCAGAGCAACACCTCCCCCCGGCCACCTCCCCGGTCAGCGCAATCATCCGCTTCTGCCTCCTCAACAAGATGGTCGTCGGTCTGCTCCTGCTGGCCGTAACCGGCTGGGGCCTGATGGTCGCCCCTTTTGACTTTCACCTGAGCTGGCTGCCCCGCGACCCGGTGCCGGTGGATGCCATCCCGGATATCGGCGAAAACCAGCAGATCGTGTTCACCAAATGGGCGGGCCGCTCGCCCCAGGACATGGAAGACCAGGTCACCTACCCGCTCACTGTGTCCCTGCTCGGTCTGCCCGGTGTCAAGACCGTGCGCAGTTATTCCATGTTCGGCTTTTCCTCCATCTATGTCATCTTTGACGACTCAGTGGAGTTCTACTGGTCGCGCTCGCGGTTGCTGGAGAAGCTCTCCAGTCTGCCGCCCGACACCCTGCCTGAAGGCGTGCAGCCTACCCTTGGCCCGGATGCCACCGGTCTGGGGCAGATCTTCTGGTACACCCTGGAAGGCCGTAGCCCGGACGGCAAAGCCACTGGCGGCTGGGATCTGGCCGAGCTGCGCTCGATCCAGGACTGGTATGTGCGCTATGCCCTGATGGGTGCCTCCGGCATCTCCGAGGTGGCCTCCATCGGCGGTTTTGTCAAGGAATACCAGATCGACGTGGATCCGGACGCCCTGCATGACCGGGGCGTGAGCCTGGAGGAGGTCTTTGCCGCAGCGCGTCAGTCCAATATCGATGTGGGCGCGCGCACCATCGAGATCAACCGGGTGGAGTACGTGATCCGGGGCATCGGTTTTGTCAAGAGCATCAAGGATCTGGAGCAGTCGGTAATCAAGGCTGTGGATAATATCCCTATCCGGATATCGGATGTAGCAACGGTGAGTCTGGGTCCGGCCCTGCGGCGCGGTGTGCTGGACAAGGCCGGGAGCGAGGTGGTGGGCGGCGTGGCCGTGGTGCGCTACGGCGATAATCCGCTGGCCGCCATTGAGCGAGTCAAGGAGAAGATCCGGGAAATTTCGCCGGGCCTGCCCAGTAAAACCCTGGCCGACGGCACGGTGAGCAAGGTCACCGTCGTCCCCTTCTACGACCGCTCCGGCCTGATTCACGAAACCCTGGACACCCTGAAGACCGCCCTGAGCGAGGAGATCCTGATCACTATCATCGTGATCCTGGTCACGGTCATGCACCTGCGCTCCTCCCTGCTCATCTCCGCCCTCCTGCCTCTGACCGTGCTCATGACCTTTATCGGCATGAAGGTCTTTGGCGTGGATGCCAACGTGGTGGCCCTGTCAGGCATTGCCATTGCCATCGGCACCATTGTGGACATGGGCATTATCATCTGCGAGAATATTCTCACCCGGCTGGACAAGGCCGGGCCGGAGGAGTCCACCCTGCGCATTATCTATGATGCCTCCAACGAAGTCGGCGGTGCGGTCCTCACCGCTGTAGCCACCACCGTGGTCAGCTTTCTGCCGGTTTTCACCATGCAGGCTGCCGAGGGCAAGCTGTTCAAGCCGCTGGCCTACACCAAGACCTTTGCCTTGATCGCCTCGGTGGTCATCGCCCTGACCGTGCTGCCGCCCCTGGCTCATATCCTGTTCCGGCGCAAGAAGGAAGGCAGGGCCTCCTGGCGGATCCGCTTTGCCCTGCCTGTGCTGCTGATTATCGCCGGGGCCATTCTGGCCTGGAAGGTCCATCTCCTGGCCCTTATCCTGCTCGGCCTGGGGCTTTACCGCCTGATCCTTCAGTTCCTGCCCACAAAGGTACTGCCCATCCTCAGCCGGATAGAAAACTGGATCATGATTCTGCTGGTCACGGTTTTGCTGGCCCGGAGCTGGCAGCCCCTGGGGATTGAAAAAGGGGAATGGGCCAATTTCCTCTTTGTCGGCCTGCTCATCGGTGGGCTGCTGGGAACTTTTCAGGTCTTTCAGTGGCTCTACCCGCATCTGCTGCGGATCTTTCTCCGCTGGAAGCTGATATTTCTGATTTTTCCCCTGCTGATCGTGATCGGCGGGGCAATGGTCTGGCTGGGTATGCCCAAGCTCACCGGCTGGATGCCAGACAGCATCCGCCGCACCAAGCCGATGATGAACCTGGCGCACAGCTTTCCCGGTCTGGGGCGGGAGTTCATGCCTGCTCTGGATGAAGGTTCCTTCCTCTACATGCCCACCACCATGCCCCATGCCGGGCTGACCGAGGTGCAGGAGGTGCTGGCGGCCCAGGACCGGGCGATCACCGCCATCCCGGAGGTGGAGTCCGCTGTGGGCAAGCTGGGCCGGGCCGAGACCCCGCTGGATCCGGCACCGCTCTCCATGATCGAGACCATCATCAATTATCATCTTGAATATCTGGAGGATGAGAAGGGGAACCGCCTCCTTTTCCAATGGCGGGAGGATCGCAAGGATTTCTGCCGCAGCCCGGAAGGGGTGCTGCTCAAGGCCGGAGACGGTATGCCTTATCTGGTGCAGGGACGCTTTGCGCGGAATGAACGAGGGCGGCTGATCCCTGATGAGAACGGTAAACCCTTCCGGCTCTGGCGGCCGCCGCTCGATCCGGCAATCAACCCGGACCGCGAGGCTTGGGAGGGCATTCAGACCCCGGACGACATCTGGAACGAGATCGTTCAGGCCGCCGAAATCCCCGGCGTGACCTCGGCTCCCAAGCTCCAGCCCATTGCTGCCCGCATCGTCATGCTCCAGAGCGGCATGCGCGCGCCTATGGGCATCAAGGTCAAGGGACCGGATCTGGCCACCATTGAGCAGGTGGGCCTGGATCTGGAACGGCTGCTCAAACAGGTGCCCTCGGTGTCGCCCCTGACCGTGCTGGCCGACCGGGTGGTGGGTAAACCCTATCTGGAGATCGTCATCGACCGGGAGGCCATCTCCCGGCACGGCATCAAGCTGGGCCGGGTGCAGGAGGTGATCTCTGCGGCAGTGGGCGGCAAGATGATCACCATGACCGTGGAAGGTCGGGAACGTTACCCGGTGCAGGTGCGTTATCAACGAGAACGACGGGATTCCCTGGAGGCCCTGGAGCGCATCCTGGTTACCACCTCCACGGGAGAGCATATCCCCCTGGCCCAGCTGGCCGATATCCGCTATGTGCGCGGCCCGCAGATGATCAAGAGCGAGGACACCTTCCTGACCGGCTATGTCCTGTTCGACAAGAAAAAGGGCTTTGCCGAGGTGGACGTGGTCGAGCAGACCCGCAGCTTCCTGGAGGAGAAGATCGAAAGCGGAGAACTGAGCATCCCGCCGGGCGTGTCCTACACCTTTGCCGGTAATTACGAAAACCAGATCCGGGCCCAGAAGCGGCTTTCCGTGATCCTGCCCCTGGCCCTGCTGGTGATCATGCTGATCCTCTATCTCCAGTTCCGTTCTCTCGGCACCACCATGATGGTCTTCTCCGCCATCCTGGTGGCCTGGTCCGGCGGCTTTTTGATGATCTGGCTCTACGGCCAGGACTGGTTCCTGAATTTTTCCCTGTTTGATACGGATATGCGCAGGCTCTTCCAGGTTCATAGCATCAATCTCTCTGTGGCCATCTGGGTGGGCTTCCTGGCCCTGTTCGGCATCGCCACCGATGACGGGGTGCTCATGGCTACCTATCTGGATGAATCCAAGGCCCGTCTCAAGGATAAGGAAGGCAGAACCCGGCAGGACATCCGCGACATGGTCCTGCACGGGGCGCAGCGGCGTATCCGCCCGGCCCTGATGACCTCGGCCACCACTATCCTGGCCCTGATACCGATTCTGACCTCCACCGGACGCGGCTCGGATATTATGGTGCCTATGGCTATTCCCTCCTTCGGCGGGATGATTATCGCGATGTTGACTGTTTTTGTTGTGCCGGTGCTATATTGTTGGGTTGAGGAGGGGAAGGTTAACACTCGGTGAGGATAGCATCATTTTCTGATGCTTGAGAAAAAATGAGAATTCTGCAATTTACTGTTTACAGCTTTGGAGCATTGCCTGTACCTTATGAAGGGTAAAAAAAGCGTAACTTATAAAAGGGCGAGGCCATGAAACCCAGAGTTTATATAGAAACAAGCATCCCAAGCTATTATCACGAGATACGGGATGATCCCGAATCGGTTGCAAAACGGCTCTGGACAAGAGAATGGTGGGAGGAGCACAGTTACCGCTTTGAGCTTCTGACTGCTCCGCCGGTTCTGGATGAACTGGAACAGGGAGATTACCCGACCAAAGAGAAAACGCTGCAATTCGTTGAAGCCCTGCCGCTGCTGCCTGTAAATGAAGAGGTGATTGATATTGTTCAGGAGTATATCCAGCACCATCTCATGCCGAACGACCCGGCAGGTGATGCGCTTCACCTTGCGCTCGCTTCGTACTACAGCTGCCAGTTTCTGCTCACCTGGAACTGCCGCCATCTTGCCAACGCAAATAAATTCGAACATATCCGGCACATCAACACGCTGCTGGGCCTGCCTGTTCCGATTTTAACTACACCCTTTCAGCTTATGCAGGAGGATATAGACGATGAAGACCGATCCGACAGTTGACCGTATTCGAAAGGTGCGTCACGCAATATCTGTGCAGTGTGATCATGATCCACGAAAGCTGATTGCATATTATATGAAATATCAGGAAAAGTATAAGGGGCGGCTGATGATGTCGCCGAAGATCGTAGCAAGAGGGTGATAATCACGGTGCCCGATGCCGTATCCGCCTGGCCCTGATCCCGATCCTGACTTCCACCGGGCGGGGGTCGGATATTATGGTGCCTATGGCTATTCCTTCCTTCGGGGGGATGATTATTGCCATGCTGACGGTGTTTGTGGTGCCGGTGTTGTATTGTTGGGTTGAGGAGGGGAGGATCAGATGATTCTGCATTTGTTTCTTTGCCTGCACAGAATGATTGCTGTATACTGAGATCATGATGAAAATATATCTTGATAACTGCTGCATTCAGCGACCGCTTGATGACAGGACTCAGCTAAGGATTGCGGTGGAGGGTGAAATCATCCTGAACATCCTTTCGCTGATTGAAGCGGGACAGATTAGCTTGCTTTCATCCGAAATTTCGCTTTATGAGGCGAAGAAAATCAGCAATACTTTTCGCAGAGAATTCACGCTGAAGGTACTGAGCGAACGAAGCGGATTCACCCAGCTCAATGATGCGATTGAAGAACGCTCAAGGCTGTTCACCGATTTTGGCATCAAACCGATTGATGCCCTGCACCTTGCAGCAGCGGAAATGCTGAAAGCTGACTTCTTCTGCACCTGCGATGACAGGTTTCTGAAAAAGGCGAAGAGAGTAGACGACCTCAGAGTCAGGGCTGTTTCAATCCTTGAACTGTTACAGGAGATGGAAAAATGAGTGCTACAGCGACAACGTTGAATGATATAAATATCAAGGCTATTACTCTGTTAAGCAGCAAGCTCGGAACAGCGGACACAATCCGCTTTCTCAATCAATTCACGACCGGATTCGGCGACTACACGGAAGAAAGAAAAAAAGTGTTTGATAAGATGAGTCTGGATGATATTGTGAGTGAAATCAAGGAGCGGAGAAAACGAACCTGAAAATCCTCTTCGTTATGGTGGTGCCTATGGCAAATCGCCGGATGGAGTGATCAATATGTGTCATCGGATTGGCGGGATGGTTTGTGGGGAGAAAAGGGGATGAATTGATTCCTGACCTGTTCCGGGGCAGGATTTAATTTTGCTCTGACCCCTTTTATCAAAGGTTCACAGCTCTTGGTAAAAGGTTGTTTGCTATCAACAGATGGTTCTTGATAACAAACAAAAGAGTTTTGTTAAACAACGAAGGAGCGTTGTTTATTAACCAAGGAGTGTTATCAAACAACGAAGGAACGTTGGCTATCAACTAAGGAGTGTTGATTATCAAGAAAGGAGTTTTGTTAAACCGGGAAGGATTCTTGATAGACAGTAAAGGAGTTTTGCTTATCAAGGCTCCTTTGTTGTCTGCCGTTCAGGAAGTCTGATCGACCCGGATTTCCTTTACTCATGTTTTTTCTGTGATAAAAGGGGTCAGAGTCAAATGAAATCTAATTTTACTCTGACCCCATTAACCGCTTTTATCTTGACCTCCACCGGGCGGGGATCGGATATTATGGTGCCTATGGCTATTCTCTCCTTTGGCGGGATGATTATCGCGATGTTGACTGTTTTTGTTGTGCCGGTGTTGTATTGCTGGGTGGTGAAGGGGCGGTGAGAAGGGCATTTTTTCTAAGGGAAATAAGAAATGTACCCAATTTGTTCTGAATTTGCCGAGCTGTCCAACGAGACCGCAGGAGAGCATCCCCCCCCGTGAAGTCATCCGGCTGATGGTTGATTTGTTGTTTATGACGGACCGGGACAGCCTGACCACACCGGGCATGGTCACCATGCTCTATGACCCGGCCTTTCTCTTTCTCCAGCACATGCCTGTCAAAATGAAGCCGGAAGGCAGCCGTATCGGCATAGTCTTTAACGGCTCGCCGCTCTTTACCGGCTAGGTCGTGAGCAGTGAAAATCAACTTTGCGAATGAAGCAAATCAAGTTGAAAATAATGATGCGTGGTGGTAATAATTGATGAGACAGCCTATAATTTAAAATAGGCTTATTAGAACACTTCAGGACAGGGCAGAATTTATGCTCTGAGAAATCAAATTTTCTTCAGACAAGCTGATTGTTTGAGTACAAGTTAAGGCGTGACCAACATGACAAGGCCAGCCAAAATAACACCGGACCCCATAATAAACGCTGTCGTTGAACTAAGGTTTAACAGCTCAGTGCCTGAAGATGCCGTTTTAGGAATGCTATTCGCTCAGATAAAATCTAAGTATAATAAATTTCAAAAACTTCCTGTAGCTGACTTTCCAAAAGAAGTTCGTATGAACGATCAGGCACTACAGTTTAACCCATACTATCAATGTGAAGCAGGGGCATATAGGCTCAATGTCGGGCCTAAAGTTATCTCCCTTGCAATCAGCAAAGATTATCCTGGATGGAAAGAACATTATTTCCCTGAGGTGAAATCCGTTTTATCTCATCTTGATCAGGCAGGAATCGTAGATAATTTTATTCGTATTGGAGTTCGATATATAGATTTTTTTGAAAATAACATCTTTGATAATATCAATTTGTCGATCAGCCTGAAAGAACATCCGCTTGATGCGCTTCAGCAAACTTTTAATGCAATATTCAAAAATAAAAACGAAGGCTTTTTAACTAGAGTCCAAGTGGTGAATAATATCACCGCAATGAGTGACGGTCTTAAAAAAAATGGCTCTATTATAGATACAGATACGTATATTGAAAATAAGCAAGGGTTTGAATTCTCTGGGATAGAGAATATAATTAATAGCTGCCATGAACTGTCTGTTGATTTCTTTTTTGACCTTCTAAAAAAAGAATTTATAGACACCTTAAATCCAGAGTACGAAAATGATCAATAATACCGAATCATATATTGACAAGCCCTATTTGTCGAAATATCCGTCAATAGTAACATCTCTCGTTTGCTGTGCGGTGCTGTCGTATGGAAACGTTAACAGCTATCATTCCGAAAAATTCAACGATATCGATATGCGATACGGATACGATCAAGATTTTTCATATGATACACAACCACCTACATGGGCTCCTCTTGATAACATCATCTGTGCAGATTTTGAAAATGATGCCGAGGTAATTTTCGATGCTTTGACGTCCCTTGATATAATCAATAAGTTAGCGTTCATAGCAGTGGATGAAGAAGCTGACAGGAGAATAGAAGAGTATTTTGCGTCAAACCCTATAAAAACAAGAACAATATTTGAAAACCATCGAATGAAAAAAGGATGAATATTGCCGATCCGGAATGTCGATGGCCTCCCATCTACGATTTTGAATCACTTGGTGAAGAAATAAATAAACTCGTTTCCAACAACGAGATATTCGATATATTTTTCCACATAAGAAATCTGGATGCAGGTCTATATCAAGGCGACATTCTTAAGTATCCAGGTATGTTTCCATTTATTGACAGCAATGGGAATATTCAAGTAATAGAAGAGGATTACGATTACTGGATGATCTTGGGAAATACGTGTGATTTAGACAGGGAACTTTCTTCACCTCATCTATCTCACATTACTCCCTTGATACCGCTAGATGACGATATTCCTGTAGATGTAATCGGAAACCTCCGTACTTACAATAGTTACAAAAAGTTCTTTGTGCCGACGTGGAGCGATTCCTCAGACAAAGGATTTATTATTGATTTTACATATAGTTGCTCTGTAGATAAAAATTGCCTTTTAGAACACACTGAAGTTACGGCTAGATTGACTTTCAAATCCTGGCTTTTGCTTCATTCTTGTTTAGTACGCTATTTAGCACGAGACGACGGGCGCCATGATTAAACAATAACCACCCTATTCACCCCTCCATAAAAGAAATTTCAAATCAAATAGATAAACTCACCTCTCCGCATCCTATCGGCTGACAAACCTCCATAATGCGACGAACAAAAGCGTAAATAAGGGATGAAGAACATAGATCTTTGCTCTCTTGATAGATTTCTTCAACGCTGCTCTCAAGCTGGCAGCGAATTATTTCCTCCTTGTATAATTCACAATACGACCCCCTCTCTCTCCACCGCCTCTTTGAACGGCAGCGCATCATATTCAGGCGAAGACCACACCTGCCTGCTCCGTATAATACTGCTCACCACCTCATTATTTTCCAGTTCAATATCAAGGTTGCAAGGAGAATGTCATGCAATTGAATATAAATGATATGCTGTTGAAAAGAGCGCAACAAGTCAGTGGTCTGCAATCGGCTCAGGCTGTCATTGAAGCTGCGCTGCGCGTTTTGATTGCTCAACGGCATCAAGGTGCATCCGAAGCCGGAAGAGCGGAAAATCCTCTGAAACTGTTGCTGGAATCGGATTTTATCGGCTGTGCCGACAGTGACGAAACCCGCCTTTCACAAACCTATAAAAACGAGCTGACCGGAATTTTAGAGAAAAAATATGGTTATCGCTGAAATCTGAATCAGGGTCAGACCACCTTTTCGTCTTGCCGCACACGGCTTTCCAATATTCTTTACCCAAGCCATGCACCGACCTCCAGCCCGCTTTCCCGGAAACCTTGTACCAGCCCACAACGTTCATAGCATCAGGTGAATTTTCAATCCGCTACACCGTAGCCGTTGAGATTCCGGTAAAAAATAAATATACTAAAAATAATGAGATGTTAAGAGGATAAAGCAAAAGGAGCTTCGGAAGGTAACTTCTCAATAAGTGGTGGTAATAAATAAAATCAGGATGTTATAGTAACCAGAAAGATGCATAAGCATAATTCGTGCCGAAACAGCAATATCTTTATTACCAATAGTTTAGCGATTCAAGCCTAACGGCACTGTATAAAATCGCCTGAAAAATATGACATGTAACCCATTGAAATTATAGAACACCACCAGTTATTGAGAAGTTACTTCGGAAGTGAGCAACATAATGAATACACAATCAATATCTGTAAACTTCCCCGCCGACATCCTTCTTGCCCTGAATGAGACGGAAAACGAACTGCGGCAGCGCATTTGCTTTGCTCTGGCTGTTCAGCTGTATAAAACACAGAAACTACCTTTATCTTCTGCTATTAATCCCATGTTGATTTCAAGTAACTTATATGCTCTACAGTCGTAAGTTCTCTGACAACTTGACAAATTTGTAAAAAAGCATACAGTATAAGCTACAAGATAACTTCTTCAAAAAATCAGAGGAGGTAATTGTATGCTCAACTACTTGTATGATTCATTAACAGGCTTTCGTAACGTATTTTCCCGTGAAAAAACCTGGCTTGTTTTCGTCATGATTGTCCTCGGATTTATCGGCAGCACAGAAATGGTTGGTAT